>CACZNT010000054.1 GCA_902782635.1 uncultured Coriobacteriaceae bacterium | reverse complement strand
CGACTACGCGCCTTCGGCGCTCCGCTCAGGACGACACGCAGGTTCGTGTCATCCTGAGCGAGCGAAGCGAGTCGAAGGATCTCCCGCAACGCGGGAAAGGGCGGGGTTACTCGGCGGAGACGCGCATCTTGGCGAGGGCCTTGGCCAGCTTGGTCGAGACGGTCGAGGCGTTCATCCCCAGCGTCTCGGCGATGTCGACGTTGCGCATCCCCTGCTGGTACTTCATGAGCACGAGCTCGCGCTCCTCCTCGTCGAGCACGCCCAGCAGCTTCCACACCAGGTCGTGGTTGGCCACGGCCTCCTGCTCGTCGGGCGTGGAGAACATCGACTCGGGCAGGTCCTCGATGTCCACCGACGGATGCGCCTTGCGGTAGTAGCTGCGCATGCAGTTGAGGGCGATGGTGATCACCCAGGTGGAGAACTTCGACCGCCCGGGATCGAACTTCGCAAACGAGCGCGCTGCCAGCATGAATGCCTCGGCCACCACGTCCTCCGCGGCGTCCGGATCGGACATGCGGTAGCGGACGTAGTTGTACACCATGGGGAAGCTCTCGCGATAGAGCTGCTCGAACTCGGCCTTTGAGCCGCGCTCGGGACTGCGCCCCTGCCTGCCGATCACGTGATGTCTGCTCGTGTCTTGCGTTGTTGCTCCCCTGTCAATGACACATTAAGAAAATTGTACCGAAAGGTCGCGCCGCCTATGCCGGATTCGAGAAAACTGGCCGAGGAGGACAAGACGAACGGTGCGCCGCGCGGATGGCGCGACGCACCGTCTCCCAATGCGTATGTTGTGGCGCCCGCTGGCGTCAGCGGCTAGGCCTCGGGGTCTTTGCCCAGGCGGGCGGGCCCCCTCAGCATCTCGGGCGAACCAGCTGCCGCGAGCATCTCGAGGTCGGAGTCGGCCAGCTGGATGATATCGGCATCTTTCTCCTGACCGAGCTCGTCGAGGCAGCGCGCGAGGAGCTGATCATGGAACGCGCCGGCGTGCGCAGAGAAGTCGTGCGACAGAATGCGCTTGACATCGGTCTCGTCCATCATCGCCTCCCCTACTGCCATGGCCTGTCCGGCCGCCTTCGATTTGCCTTGCTTTGATTCCTTATACGCCGTTTGCGTCTCGTCCGTCTTAGACAATTTGCCCTCACCTGATAACGCCTGCCGTTAGTCGAGGAAGAACAGCCTGTTCAAGGTCTCGCGCGCCTCCGGCTTCAACGTCCCGAAGCTGTTGGAGAAGACCGCCCGGACATCGTCCTGGCCGAGGCCGCTGGCCTTGAGGGTCGAAAGGGTCTCTTCGAGGCTGAAGTCGGGACGGTCGGAAAAACCCGCCAACGTGGCGGCGCCGCCGGCTATGCTCTCGAGCAGCTCGTCCGGAACCTCGATGCCATAGTCTGCCAGGGTGCCGAGGTCCTTGGGATCCTTATTCTCTGCCATGGTGCCCCCCCTCTCGCATACGCGATTGTAGTTGCTTTTGATACGCAGGGGATGGCAATTCTGTCTTGTCATTTAAAGAATACTTATGCCGGGCGCGAAAAATGAGTCAATTGACTACGTCCCTACTGACTCATTTTCCAGGATTGCGAGGGCGCGAGCGTACTTCTCCACACGGGCGAAATCCTCCGGCCCGGGCTCGTCCAGGCGCGAGAGGTCGGAATTGTGACGAAGGTCGGCGGCCTTCACCTTGCGCGCCAGCGGGTTGTGCGCGAGCGCGGCCACGTAGTCCAGATACGGCACCTCCGGCTGATGGCACATCAGCAGCAGCGCCTCCACCACCGGCTCGTCCATCCCCGCCGCGCGGATGTCGTCGGCGGTGAGCGGCGTGTCCTCCATCACGTCGTGGAGCAGCGCGACGCACACCTCGTCCTCGGAGTCCATCTGCTCGGCGAGGTGGAAGGGGTGGAAGACGTAGGGCATCCCCGACTTGTCCCTCTGGTCGCGATGGGCGCGAAAGCACAGCTCGAGCGCGGCCTTCGTCTTGGGGGTGTAGATCATGCCAGCCTCCTCGCCGCGGGAGCGGATGGTGACGGTCTGCGCGGCAACGTCATCGGCGGACGAAGGCACGCGCCGCGCCGGGCGCGCCGGAATAGGTGATGTGAACGGTGATGCCGTCGAGTTCGTCAGCCACGGCATTTCCCCTTTCCGGATGCGTTGCCTTATATGACAGCTTAGCCGTTGGTCTCGTCGACGACGAGGGTGCCCGCGCCGGGGTTCACGATCACGCGGTCGGACACGGCGCCGCGCTCGTCGAAGAATACAAGGTCGACGCGGTCGTCGATGTACTCGACGTCGATGATGCCCTCCCAGTGGCCCACCTGCTCGCCGGAGGCGGAGTACAGCGTCACCTCGCGCTCGACGCCGCGGCCGTATTCGGCCTGCCAGCGCGAGAGGGTGCGGCTGCAGCTCGAGCTGTTGACGGCGAGCCAGATGATGCCGGCGAGCAGGAATGCGACGATGATGCCGGTGATGCCCGCAAACCTGCGCAGGTACTTCATGATGTCGATGTCGTTGCCGCTGGCCATCAGGTCCTCCTCGCGTTGTGTCCTTAGGTGCTTATACCCATCTGATACCTGTCCCCTTTGTCATGACAAGAGGGACTGTCCCCTTTGTCAGGTTGGCGGGGGCTTGCGCATACAATGGTGTGAGAGGGAAGGAGCGCCATGACCTTTGAGGAGTCCTGCGAGATCGTCCGCCAGTTCCGCCGCGACCGCGATTGGGACCAGTTCCACACGCCGAAGGACCTCGCCATATCCATCTCGCTCGAGGCGGCCGAGCTGCTGGAGCACTTCCAGTGGACGCGCGGGGACGTGGAGGGCGACGGCAAGCGCGACGAGATGCTCGAGGAGCTGGCCGACATCATGGTGTACTGCATCCACCTGGCCGACCGGCTGGGCGCGGACATCCCCGACGTCATCGCGGCGAAGATGGCGAAGAATGCCGAGAAGTACCCCGTCGAGAAGTCGCGCGGGTCGGCGGCGAAGTACGACGAGCTGTAGGGGCAAGGCGCAGGGGCAAGGCGCAGGGGCGGAGGAAGCATGACGCTCGAGGAGTTCGGCAAGGAGATACTCGCGCGCTACGACGCGGAGCACGACCACACGTTTGAGGGCGACCCCAGCGTCAACGTGTACAAGCGGCCGGACACCAAGAAGTGGTTTGCCGTGACGAAGAACATCGGCAGGCGCTACCTGGGGCTCGAGGGCAGCGGGCGCATCGACATCCTCAACGTGAAGCTGGGATCGCGCCTCGCGGCGTCGCTGCGCAAGCAGGAGGGCTTCATGCCCGGATGGCGCATGGACCAGGACCGGTGGGTGACCATCTTGCTGGATGGGACGGTGCCCGACGAGGAGATCTGGTCGTACGTCGACATGAGCTACGAGATCGCGAGCAAGGCCAAGGGCAGGCGGAAGTAGCGCGCTGAGTTGAGCAGCTGCTGCTGGCCATGAGGTCACGGCTCGAGCAAGTCAAAGGGAATCACGTAGGCATCCTCTTCTGCAATATAGCGTGCGGCAACGCCACGTCCGAGAATCACCGCCATGAATAAAGGCTCCGGATTGCGCGCAGCCGGATTAGCAGCCACCTTGCCCCTCAGCCTGCGAAGGTTATTCAATCCCTGATCTATCTTCGACTCGCCAAGCTTTATCTCTATTCCCGCCCACCTGCCGTCTGACAACTCAATGACGAGATCGACTTCTAGGCCATCTGCATCGGAATAGTATCGCAACGATTCCCTGGTATAGCCCGGTAGGCAACGGGCAAACACTGAGAGGTCGTGTATTACGAGTGACTCGAAGAGCAGGCCGAACAGCTGGGTATCTTGAAGCAGCCTGACAGCATCGATTCCCAGCACCCCAGACACAAGCGAAGGATCCGCTAGATAGCGCTTGGGCTTCGTGCGAAGCCTAGATTTGGAACGAATGGGCGCATCCCACCCCGGGAGAAGGTCCAGGAAATAATTCCTGGAGAACTCGTTGAGGTAGGTTGAGACCGTAGCGTCTGCCAGCTTGCTCCCCTTAAGTGCGGTCACGTCGGATCCGATAGACGAGAGCGTCGCCGAAGTAGCCACATTACGGGCAAGGGATGACGCAATTCGCCTCGCTAATTCAGAACTAAGGCCTGACTTGGGAATGCTCCGCTCAAATAGGGCATCAAGGTACTGGGCAACAATGGGTCCAGTATCATGGTCATCCCTTTGCATGATGGCCGGCCACCCACCTCGGCAAATTCTGAAAGCAAGATCTCTGAGAGACGTTTCGCACGCTGCGGGTGCAAATCGTCCGGCAAAGAGGCCGCTAAGCGAGACTCCGCCGGGCACGACACCCAGCTCATACTGGGTCATTGTGCTCATCTGGATGCGAGCGATTCTACCCGCTCCAGAATGCCTGCGCTCCTCATCCTTACTCTTCAGTGGTGCGGACGAGCCCGTGAGGATGTATTGGCCCGGACTATTCGCAGCATCATCGACTGCATGACGGACGGCATTCCAAATTGCTGGAATATCTTGCCACTCGTCCACCACATGGGGAGACTCGCCCAAAAGCGCCAGGCTGGGATCGTCGGCATAAATGGAGGCATTCTCGTCTACACGCGTGATGCTGTTGCCATGGGCAAGGGAGGTCCAGGATTTGCCACACCACCGTGGCCCGCACACTTCCACAGCTCCAAAGCGCGATAGGCCCTCAGCGACAAGCTTGTCTGCTATACGCGAGCGATAGCCACCTGGTCTTAAACTCATTACATATCCTTACCTGCAGTAATTAGTATTTTCGAGGATATATAACTATGATTTTCGAGGATTGTCAACTGTGATTTTCGAGGATTGTCAACTGTGATTCTCGAGGATTGTCAACTATGGTTTTCGAGGATGAGCGCGTGCTGGGGACGGCCCTCCAGCGCACCCCAGCGCCAGGGAGCCATCCCCCACCCATCACGCGCTATCGGTTGTCCTTCACGAAGATGCTCACGCGCACCTGCGCCTCGGGGTGAGCCTCGGGATCCACCTGGGTGACGATGCACTCGAAGATGTCCGCGTACCCGAAGTACATGAGCTGCGAGATCTCCCCGTTCATCGCGGCCGGGACGTAGCCCAGCTTGTCCTCGCCGAGATAGATCGCCACGGCGCACGAGTCGTACGGATTGTCCGGCTCGGACACCAGGTCGAGCTTGTCGCCGGGCTTGAGCTCCGAGATATGCCCCGCCCCATACCAATGGCTGAAGCCGGCAATGGTGAAGCTCATGATCTTGCGTGTTGGTTCGTACATGATGCCTCCTCTTGGCCGTCGCCAACTCTTGAGGCAATCGTACGAATCCCACCCGATGTTATTTAATCCCCCGGCTCACTCCCCCGGCCAGCAGGGCCGGAGGACGTCACATGCGGCGATAGCGAATGAGTCAGTAGGGACGTGGTCAACCGACTCATTTACTACCCCAAATCTATCCAATTTGGGGTAGTAAAGTTTCGGGCGATGGGACTGGGGATGATTCGGCCGGGAAAACGTGACAGTTGGGGACTGTCCCCAACTGTCACGCGGCGCATAGGCTAGTTGAAGTGCGGCGGCATCTTGTTTCAGGAGAAATCACCGCAGTTGGGCTCGTAGTCCGAGCAGCCCCACTCGAAGCCGCCGGAGATGCCCTCCAGCTCCTCGTCGGAGATCTCCATGCCCTCGGCTTCGGCGAGCTTGACCAGCTCGTCGGCGTTCTTGCACTCGCGCGCCTTGGCCTTGAGCTCGGGCGACAGGTCGTTAAGATTCATATTTCCTCCTCATGCTCGTGGATGCGACGTCGTGAGCATCCTGCCATGAGTTTATATGAGCGCGGCAGCGTTGCCGTCTTGCCGACAGCTGGCAGCGACCGGCGGCACGCACCTGACAGATGACCGGGCAACTTGTCAGGTCACGGAATGGTACAATTGACCCGCAATCATGTGATTGGAGGTAGTGAGATGCAGATGGTTCCCGTCAAGGAGCTCAAAGATGCCGCGAGAATCTCGAAACTCTGCCATGAGACCGGCGAGCCGATCCACGTCACCAAGAATGGCTATCCCGACATGGTGGTCCTAAGCGCGGAGGCCTACGAGGAGCTCGAGAAGGCCGCCCAGAACGGCAGGGTCGTCTCCCTCGTCCAGGAAGGCATCGAGGCAGTGGAGCGCGGGGAATGCCGCGATGCCTTCGAGGCCGTTGCCTCCATCAGGAGCAAGTATGGCCTATGAGCTGATCGTCTCCGATCCCGCCAACCGAGAGCTCGATAACGCCATTGGCTACATCGCCGTTACCCTCGCCGCTCCAGGCGCCGCGACATCACTGCTCGAGGAGTATGAATCCGCTCTTCGCCTCGTGGCCGACAATCCCCTCCTATTCGGAGTCGACCTGTACGTGAGTGAGGCCATAGGGAGACAGGTCAGACGATGCCCTGTCAAACGGTATGGCATGTACTTCACTGTCGACGAGGATGCGGGCAAGATCTACATCGTCGCCTTCACCCACAGCCTGAGGGATACGCCGAGGATTCTTTCAGAAAGGCTTCCAGAGTAATCTACGCACCTGACAGATGACCGGGCAACTTGTCAGGTCAATCCCCCAGGCGGCCGTAGTCGTTCCACTCGCCATACATCTCACCGCGCTTCGTGTGGGCGATGAGATTGGCGAGCGCCCGCTCGTAGGCCACAGGGTCGCCCTTCTTGGCAAACGCCACGTTGTAGGCACGCACCCGCTGGTAGAGCGCCGGGAAGCTCCTGAACTTCGACCAACAGCGCGCGGCCTTCAGCGCCGCAGCCACATCGTCGTCGATGCGGAAGCTCCGCGGCCCCATGGGCGGCAGGACGGCCCGCCCGGCGTCGGTCATCAGCCCCAGGCGCTCGAGCCGGCGAACGCGCTCCTTGTTGAGCTCGGTCCAGGGACTGCGCGGCTTTCGCGGGCTGAACCGCTGCAGCGACACGCCGTCGACCACCTTCCAGACGCTATCCACCCAGCCAAAGCAGAGCGCCTCCTCCACGGCGTCGACGTACCAGAGGGTCGCGTCATCGGTCGGACGGCCGCGCTTGGCTGCAAGCCAGCACTCGCGCTCGGTGGCATGATGGTCGGCGAGCCACGCGCGAAACGCCGCGCGGTCGGTGACGTGAGTGAGGATGTTGACGGGCTGGACTGGCATGCGGACATTATACGCAGGATGTCAATATGACAGTTTAGTGCCTGTCCCCGAAGTGTCATATGCCGGGCAAACGTTGTCATGACAACCGACGCCGCTCCCCCGCCTCCATACGCTGGCAGCAGGGAAAGGGGTGGTTCACATGATTCGAAGGATTATCCAGATAGACGAGGAGCGCTGCAACGGATGCGGCATCTGCGCGCAGGCCTGCCACGAGGGGGCAATCGAGATCGTCGACGGCAAGGCGCGGCTCACGCGCGACGACTACTGCGACGGCTTCGGCGATTGCCTGCCGGGGTGTCCCCAGGGCGCGATCTCGTTCGTCGAGCGCGAGGCGGCCGCCTACGACGAGGCCGCAGTTGAGGAGAACAAGCGCCGCAAGGCAGAGAAGGAGGGCACGACCATGCACGAACATCACGAGGGACATGCGGGCGGATGCCCGGGCGCGGCCATGCGGACCTTCAACCGGCGCGTCGCCGAGGGAGCCGCGAGCGCGTCGTCGGCCGCAAGCGAGGCACCGGCCGCCATGATGCCGCAGTCGCAGCTTTCCAACTGGCCCGTGCAGATCAAGCTCGCGCCCACGCAGGCGCCCTACTTCGAGGGCGCGAACCTCCTCATCGCGGCCGACTGCTGCGCGTACGCCTTCGCCGGCTTCCACGGCCAGTTCATCCGCAACCGCACGTGCGTGATCGGCTGCCCGAAGCTCGACGCCGTCGACTACACGGACAAGCTCGCCGAGATTATCGCCGGCAACGACATCAAGAGCGTCACGATATGCCGGATGGAGGTCCCCTGCTGCGGCGGGCTCGAGCACATGGCGGTGGAGGCGCTCAAGCGGTCGGGTAAGTTCATCCCCTGGCAGGTGGTGACCTTCTCGCTCGACGGTCGCATCCTGGACTGACGCCGGCTGCCGCGCCTCCCAAAACGTGACGTTTGGGGATTGTCCCCAACGCGCCGCAGGACGGATGGGACAGTCCGCGCGTATCATATTGAGTGGGCACCAGCCGGACCCACACATAAGGAAAGGAGCAGACGATGAACGTGAACGACCTTTCACCCGAGCTGAAGGCGAAGGCCCTGGAGTGCAAGACTACCAATGAGCTGGTCGAGCTCGCCGAAGCCGAGGGCATGGAGATCTCCGACGAGGAGCTGGAGGCCATCTCCGGCGGCGGCGAGTGGGGCTGCACGCGCAACGACGCTGGCAATCCATGCAGCGACGACTGGTAAGATCATCGCCCCCTGAAAACCGGATCCAATCTCAGCTCATGCGCTCGGGTGAAAACGCTCATCCGGGCGCATGAGCCATTCTTCGGCGTCGCATGAGGAGCGATGCCAGGGGATGCGCTCGGCGATCGAACTCGCGCAATAGCGGCACATGGGCCGGGGCGTGCGCCTGAACGAATCCAGCTCCTCCACGCTCCCGATCTCCCCCAGGGCGAGGTAGTCGCCCTCCTCATGGGCGAAGCTCGTCCCGAAGCGCTCGTTCACGATGTCGAGCAGAGCCCCGCGATTGCAGGGGTAGATCTTCCCATCCAGCAGCTGCATGGTGTGCCCGCCGAGCGGGCAGGCCACGAAGGACTCGGTCGCGTCCTGCGACCCCGTCTCGTCGAGCGGGGTCCTGAGGAAGTAGTTCTCCTCCTCGCTCGCGGACAGCCCGCCGCCCACGCTCACGTCCACCCCGCGCGCCCGCACGCGCTCCTCCAGTGCTTCATAGTCCAGCCCGATGGGATAGGGCGTTATGAGCATGTCGGTATTCGGCTCGAGCATTGCCTCCCAGAAGGAATCGGAGGCGGAGTCGAGCAGCGTCCCGTTGGTTACCACGCGGACCCGCGCATCGGGGAGCAGCTCGTGGGTTATGCGGATGAAGGCGGGCAGCTCGGGGTGAAGCAGGGGCTCGCCTCCCATGAGGCATATGGCCGCGAAGAACTTCCCCACGTCCTCGACGCGTGCGAGCAGCTCCAGGTCGCGCGCGTAGTCCTGCGGGCTGAGAAAGCTGGGCTCGGCGATGGGCGAGAAGTGGCAGCAGGCCGCGCAGTTCAGGTTGCAGTGGGAGACTATGTCCACGTCGAGCGTGGGCGGGCAGAGCATGTTGAGCATGTGCACGGCGAAGGCGCTCGCCTCCGCGGGCGCGTTTCCGCTGCCGTCACTGGACGCGACGAACCTGCGCCAGTTGCCTGCGGAGCCTTCGCCGAAGGGGTTGGCCGAAGGAGCTGCGTCCATTGCGATCACATCCTCATGCGCATGTGGCGCGCAACGGCGCGCCGCACATCCGATTCCTGCCAACATTCTATCCGCGCGGGTTCGCCTGGGAGCCAGGGATTGCGCGATGCCGCCGCCGGGCGGCGAGGGAGGATGGCACGAGCACTCGGAGGCAGCCCCTGGCGTCCGGCTTTGGGTGACGGCGAATGACGGTAGGCGGGCGGCACGATTCCCCGATGAAAGCGCACTCCGCAGCTCCGCTATCCCACGCCCTTGTAACCACCTGGCCGGATGAACATACCCATGAAGTGCGGGAGCGTGCGCTTGCAGCCTTCGACCCCAATATTGCCGTCGATGAGCTTGTATGCGATGGAGGGGGCGTATTTCTCGATAAAGGCATTGAGCGATCGGGTTTGGCCACGACTCGACTTGACCTCGACGGGCACGACCTCGCCCCCATCTTCGATGAGAAACTCGATTTCCTGCGTGTTGTCCTTTTGCCGGTAGTAGCGGAGGGTCCATCCCCCCTTGTGGAGCAAGTCGAACACGAGGTTCTCGTAGATGCCGCCCTTGGCAGGCCCCTTGAGCGTGTCGTTCACGAGAGCCGCCTGCGTCTCGAAGCCAAACATGCAGGTGAGGAGTCCCGTATCGCTCACGTAGACCTTGAACTCGTCAGGGCTTTCGTATGCTGCAAGCGGGAGCTCCGGGAGGGAGACGTTCCTCACACAGCACACGAGCCCAGCGTCCACGAGCCAATCGATTGCTCCGCCGTATTTGCGCGCAGAGCCCCCACGATCGACTTTTGAGTACTGGAACTTCGTGTTCTCCTTCGCAAGCTGCCGGGGAATGGAGTGGTAGAGATCGCGGATCTTCTGCCTCTCGACGTTGCTCGCATACTTGTCGATGTCATCCTCATAGGCCCCGAGGATCTTCTCCTGCTCATCGTGAGCAACCTGGAAGCTATGGGATTCGAGGAGGGCACTCACCACGGCGGGCATGCCTCCAACTACCAGATATTCCCTCATGAGGCGCTGATATCGCTCGATGAGGGCAGGCGCAAGCGGCTGCAGGGCATCGAAGCCCTCGCGCAGGCTTCGGATGGCCTGCGGGCTCACGCCACTTGCCCACAGGAACTCCTCGAAGTCGAGCGCGTGCATGGTGATCTTGCGCTCGTAGCCCACGGGAATCGAGATGTCCCCGCCTTCCGTCTGATCCTCGGGGTCCTTATAGTGGATGCCCAGGAGGGATCCCGAGGCGATCACATCCACGGACTCGTCCTCGGCGAGAAACTTCATCGCCGTGCGCGCTCGTCCACATGCCTGTATCTCGTCGAGGAAGATGAGGGTGCCGCCAGGGACAATTCTCACGTCATTCATGTACAGGGAGATGCGCTTGTAGATCTCGGCTGGCTCGAGCGACCCCT
>CACZNT010000053.1 GCA_902782635.1 uncultured Coriobacteriaceae bacterium | reverse complement strand
CCCGCAGCGGAGACTGAGGCAGAGCCCGCAGCGGAGACTGAGGCAGAGCCCGCAGCGGAGACTGAGGCAGAGCCCGCAGCGGAGACGTATGACGTCCAGGCTGAGGAGCTTCCCGCCGAGGAGACCGTCCAGGCGCCCGCGCTCGAGGCTGAGGTTGCCGCCGAGCCCGAGGTCGTGGCTGAGGTTGCCGCCGAGCCCGAGCCCGAGGTCGCTCCGGCCGAGCCGCTCGAGTTCGTCGCCGAGCCGGCGCCCTTCGACGAGGAGGCCTACCGCGACTTCCACGTCCCGGGCGCGATCATGGACTTCGGCGTCAACGACGGCGTCGAGGTGAGCACCCCCGAGACCCCGCTCGCCCACGAGGCGTCCTTCGTCTCCGATGGCGCCGAGCCCGCGCAGGAGGCCTTCGTCACGCGCGATGCCGTCGACGAGGCCGTTGCCGCCGAGCCCATCCCCATCGTCGCCCCCGACCAGGATTCCATCACGCTGGCCCATCCCGCCGACCCCTACATCCGCGATCGCGCGGGTGCCGCGGCCGTTGTCGAGGCCGAGCCGGCACCCGAGGCGTTTGCCGCGGTCGAGCAGGGCTTCGCGCAGGATGCCGAGGCGCCGGTCCTCGGAGCCGAGATCTACGCGGACGATGCCTACGAGCCCATGTACGTGGGCGACGCCCCCGCCAGCTCGAGCAACCCGCTCAGCGGCATCGGCGGCATGTTCAAGGGCGCGCTCAACGAGCTGCGCTACCTCCTGAGCATCCCAGCCGATGATGCTCCCGCGTACTCCGCGCCTGCCGTCGAGATCGTCGACGGCGCGCCCCTCGAGGCCGAGGCGCCTCGCGAGCACATCGGAACGAGCATCTTCGAGCAAGAGGGGATGCTCGACACCGAGATCAACACGCCGCTCGAGACGACGTTTGCCGGCGAGCCCACCGAGGAGGTCGTGCTCGAGGTCCCGGCTGTGCCCGTCGAGGACGTGTACGCAGGGGAGGCCGACGCCACGCTGGACGCTGCCCCGATCGCGGAGGTCGCGGCGGATGTGACGCTGGCCGACGAGGCCACCGTCGAGACGGCGCCGGTGACGGTGCCGGTTGCGGAGCGCGCCATCCCCTCCTTCGAGGACGAGGCCGAGGAAGAGGCCGAGCCGCAGCCCATCCCGCAGCCCGTCGACGAGGCCATCATCGCCGAGGTTGGCAAGATGTCGCCTTCCGTCGACGAGGGCTCGGTGGGCGAGATTGACACGGGCGGCCTGCACATCACCGGCAACGAGGACCTCGTCGACAGCGAGGCTCACATTGACACCACGCGGCCCAAGCCTGCCAACCCGGACGATCCCAATTGGGGCGTCTCGTCGTTCACGCCGAGCGCGGCAAACGTCGCGCGTCGCGCGGCCCTCTTCGACCTCCCCGATCCCTCTGCGGAGGAGATCGACCCGCTCGGGGTGCCGGTGCAGCCCAGCTTCGAGCCCGAGCCCTCCGCGCTGGAGAACACGGCGCCGGGCGAGGCGCTGCCCGACCTCGGCCCTGCGATGGACACCTTTGCCGCCATGGAGGCCATTCCCGAGACCGACCACACCGAGTTCAACGTCCCCGGCGGCCGCACGCGCGTCTCCGAGGTCGACACGCCCGACCGCAAGCGCTTCCGCCTCTTCGGGCGAAAGGAGCAGCCTTCCACCAGCATGAGCGAGTGGCTGGGCGTCGATGATGATTTCGACGCGAAGGAGGAGGGCCGGTCCATCGGGTCGTGGGAGAACTTCTCCGATAACGTCGGCTCCGATGACGACGGCTGGAAGGGCGGCGCCGCGCCTTCGGCCCAGCTGCGCCTCGTCGACGATGGTCATGATGGCGAGGTGCCGAGCGAGCAGGAGCTGCGCGAGGCCATTCTCGGCATGGGTGACGACGAGCTCATCGCGCACGACATCTGGTTCGTAGCCCTGGGCGCCTCCGGTGCCGAGCATGCGGGCATCCAGGCCTTCCTGGACGAGTACCGCACGTCCTGCCGCGGCTCGTTCGTCATCAACCTCGACTGCGTGGGCGCGGGCGAACTGAGCATCCTCTCGAGCGAGGGCCTCGCCTCCACGCGCAAGGCCGACAAGCGCGTGTCGCGCCTGCTCACGAGCACGGCGGCCGACCTGCACATCCCGCTGGTGAGCGCTCCGTTCACCTGGGCCGATACCGACGCGACGCCCGCCATGCGCAAGTCCATGCGCTCGGTGACCATCGCCGGCCTCGACGAGAGCGGCTACCAGGCCTTCTCGGGGAGCATGGACGACCTCCCCGCGAACATCATCGAGGAGCAGGTGCAGGATGTGGCCGACCTCGTAGCCGAGGTGATCCGCCGCTCCTAGTGCGCCACGCCATAGAGAGACGAAAAAGGGCGGCCCCGTTTGGGGCCGCCCTGCGCTCAACCTTCGACCATTTTCCTCCGGTCAAGGAGGATGGTGCTGTTAGACGCCTTTGGCAAGGCCTTCCCGACGATTTCCGTAGTCTGATCCCAGCGGATTGGCGCGAACCTCCCGTGCGAGGCGCTCGGCTAGCCAAAGGTTGATTATCGATTGCCGTGATACTGCGTAATGACGCGCGCGTGCATCAAGCTCGTCAATCATCCATTCAGGCATTGTCAGGCAGACTTTGCGCGTAGCATCGTCGAGCGCCGGGTGATGGATGGACTCGACATCCATGAGCTCGCTGATATCGCCACCCGCATCGAAGTACTCGTCAAACTCCTGAGCGGTCATTTCGCGCCTTGTCATAGCGGGCTACCTCCTTGGGGGTCGATCGCCTTACCGAGATGATGCGATAGACTCCGCTCCGTACGGTGTATATGGCCGTCCAACATCCTCCTGCGTAGAACGCAATCGTTCCCTGCCGACGCTCTGAGGAACAGCTGATGGAGAACGTGATCCTCCAGCGGTCTTCCCAGAGCCTCCGTGCCTCACCGAAGTCGATGCCGTGTTTCTCTAGGTTCGCCTGGCTCTTCCTCTCGTCCCACTCAAAGCGAGGCTCTTGCAGTGTATCATTGGAATATAGTCGTAGTATATCCATAACATATAATCCATACATCTATTAAACATAGCAAGGTGATACGAACGAAACTCCAGCCTCTTCGTCACTGACCATTCAATACACCGTGGGCTCCTTGGGACGACGCCGCCTCGTGGCCGCCCGCACGCCGAGCGCCAGCCCCGCCACCACGATTCCGCCTGCGCCCACGGCCACATAGGGAAGAACCTCGTCGCCCGTCTTGGGCAGCAGCTTCTTGCCAGGCGTGCTGGGCGGCGTGTCCGGAGGATTGTCTGGCGGCGTATCCGGCTCCTCGAACGTCACCGTCTGCGCCTCGTCCTCGATGTCGGCATGCACGGCCACCTCAACGCCCTGCAAGGTCACGCTCTCGAAGGCCACCACCTTCTTACCCGCCAGGCGCGAGGCCTCGACTTCGAAGCTCACGACGCAGGTCCCCACGCTTTGGTCGGGGATGAGGTTCGTCGTGCCCGTGATGCCAAAGTCCTCGCCCGTTGCCTTGTCCATGAGGCGACCAGTCACCACATACGACCTGCCGGGCTCGAGTCCCTCGTATGCGATGGTGTCGACGAGTGTCACCGTGCCCTCGGCCGCGCCGAGCACCTTCTCGCCCTCCTCGCCGGTGAGGGTGGTGCCGATGCTGGGCACCCAAACCGACTGGTCGCCGTCCTCGAGGTCCTTGTGTTCGGTGACAAGCTCGCCATCCAGCCAGAGCTCCTCGAAGGCGACGAGCCGCATGCCGGCCACCGCCTCCGCATCCACCTCGAAGCAGACGCTCACCTCGCCGGAGCTCGTACGGGCCGTAAAGCTCGCCTCGGCCTCGATGCCCAGGGCCTCGCCGGTCGCGCCGTCCATGAGGGAGCCGCGCACCTGGTACTGCGCATTGCGCTCGAGCCCCTCGTAGCGGATGACGTCGGTGAGGTAGACCGTCCCATGGGCGGGCACCATGTGGCCTCCCGCCTGGCTCGTGAGGGTGGTCCCGATGGCAGGCCCCACCTCGTCGTCTGCGGTCCCCATGTCCACCACCACCTTCTCGGTGTGCACGTGAATCGTGAAGGAAACGAGCTTGAGGCCCTCGTTCGCAGAGCTCCTGAGCTCCTCGATGCGATAGGAGTCGTAGGGGAGCGCGCCGAATGAATCGCGTGGGGCCACCTCGAGATCTGCACGACCCGAGAAGTAGATGCCCGCAGCGTCGTCTAGCTTCGACTCGTCAAGAGTGCCATCAGCCAAAAGCGCCGCATCATTCGCGTTGGCATGTTCCGAATGGGCGTTGCGCGAGGTGTCCACGATCCCGTTCTCGTCTGCCACGATGAGGTGGCTCTCGCCGGTGGTGAGCGACTCAATCTTGAAGATGGTGCCCGGCAGGCGCTCCATCGTGCCCGCCTCCACCTTGTTGAAGCGCAAATCCCCGCGCACCACGCGATCGGCCACCGAAGCTGTTCCGCTCGAGCAGTCGACGATGCCGGGCTTGCGGATCTCGACGACGCGCTCCCAGGCCTTGTTGGGGAGGTACCCCTTGGGCGGGCGCGTCTCCCGCACGCGATAGGTGCCGAAGGGGAGGGCGTCCTCAGCCGTCTGGGCGATGCCCTCCTCGTCCGTCTCGAGGGTCATGACAATCTGGCCCGGGGCATAGCTTGTGCCATTGACGACGACGTTTTCGGCAGAGGCGTTCTCGATGGAAAACTCCGCGCCCTTGAGCGTTGCCGTACCCGAGGGGAGGTGACGACCGTTCTCGGCATCCACCTTGCCCAGCTTGATGCCGCCGCGCACCACGTCGTCGGCCACGCCTCGTCCCTCGGGGCCGTCGGCGCCCCAGGTCGAGGAGCCCGACCAGGCGGCCGAGGCAGCGCCCGTCCCCGTGGGCTTCAAGACGATAGTCCTCGAGGCGCTGTCGCTGAGGACGTAGCCCGTGGGTGCCGCGTGTTCTTTGATGAGGTAGGTCCCGAGCGGGAGGAAGGGCTTGCCGTCCATCTCGTAAAGGGCGTCGCCGCCAACGAGATGCGCCGTCTTGGAGCAGACGAGGCCGTTCGCATCGCTCTCGAGCTGCCAGGTCCTCCGGGGCGCGCCCGACGTGTTCCCATCGAGGTTCGCGAAGTAGGCGACCTCGAACACCGCGCCCGCCAGGGTCGCGTCGCTCTGCGCCTTGGCCCCGAGCTTCGAGTCGCGCTTTGCCACGAGCTCCCACTCGAGGAGCCCCTGCGGGGCATCTGCGGCCGACACCTCGGCGGTTGCGCCGGAGGCAACCTCCACCTTGGTGACCTTGTCCGACCACGCGAATCCCGAGCTCGTCGTGGACCCTTCGCGCAGGTAGTAGGTGCCAGCGGGGAGGTCCGCGCTCGTGCCCTTGCCGCTCGCGTCGAGCTTGATCACGCCCTTGAGATGGGAGGCGGAGAAGTCGGTGGGCGAGTCGTAGATGCCGTACTCGATGCCCGCGAAGCCATAGCAGGGATTGTCCTTGGTGAGCTCTGCGGACGTAGACGTCTTGGTGAGGGAGACCTTGCCCGTGCGCGAGCCCGCAAACCAGACGACGTCCTGCGTGGAGCTCGAGCCCGAGGAGTATATGGCGCTCGTGCCGCGCTCAGGGCCATTGCCCCCGGAGTCCTTGAAGGCCTTCGCCTTACGCAGCAGATCCTTCATCGCCTCGTTTCCACCGACGTTGTCGTCGATCCACCCAAGGGCGCCGTCCTCTCCTGCCTCGCGTATCGCCCAGACGCAGCATTTGGTGACTATGAACGACGAGCTTTGATCATCGAATCCATAGACGGGACCTTCGAAGCCGTGGTAGAGCACGTAGTCCATCATCAGGCTCCCCGTCCACCTCCCCCCGGTGAGGGTCGTGCCGCTTTCGGGCTCGAGAAGGCTCTTGTCCGCGCAGAAGACCGGCGAGTGGTCCTCAGCGCGCCACATCATGACGTCGTGGAACCCGCTGTCGCCCATCTCGCGCGAGACGGCCCCGATGGTGATGGTCGACGGGATGCTCGCCGCCTGGGCGAGCTGGGCCGTCGCGGAGAGAAGAAGCGCCACGAGCGCTATGAGGGCGAGGCCGAGTGCTGCGATGCGCCGGCCGGCATGACCCGGACCTGCGGGGAGGCCCCCGCGCAGCTCATCTGCCGCCTGCGTCCTGAGGGGCACCCCGACTGATGCGGCCGCGCCTCCCCTGGCACGCACGAGGGCAAGCTCTCTCCTATGTGCGGACACGCTCCTATCCATCGCTACCTCCCTGACGCGGATGTGTGGGAGGGCAGCATAGGCAGATGCGTCTAACACGGATTACGCTTTTTCTGACAGAGACCTGACACCCATCTGACAAGAACTGACAAAGCATGTCGTAATGCAATGTAGAAGGCTCGTTTTGCGAGCCGCGGAACAGGGCTCTCCCGCATGGGGTCGCCGAGCGAGAATGCCCTCCATCAGCAAACCTCCACAGCTGCCATCCGCGACCGTTGCCGTATCGGGGTTTATCGTGTGCGCTCACGCAAAAAGGGGAGGGCGGGGACGGGCCATGTGCCGAGGTGTGCTAGGATTTCCTGGCACGCGGGTGTCGCCAAGTGGTACGGCAATGGCTTCCCAAGCCATCATGCGCGGGTTCGAATCCCGTCACCCGCTCCACGCACACACACGGGCCCCAAGTGGCCCGTTTTCATGTGAGGGGGACACAGATGAGCGCAGCCATGACCGCACGCGAGAGCCAGCTTGCCATCGAGGGGCTCGCGCCCCAGATGGATCGCTTCGCAAGGCTGCTCGTCACCAAGGGCGTCGCAGTGAGGCCCGGCCAGGAGCTGGTCGTCTCCGCTCCCATTGAGGGTGCCGATCTCGTGCGCCGCGTCGTCGCCGCTGGCTATGCGGCAGGCGCCGGGCATGTCACCGTCATCTGGGCAGACGACGCCCTCATGCGCCTCGAGTACGAGAACGTCGACATCGAGTACTTCAAGAAGACCCCCTCCTGGAAGGTCGAGCAGATGAACTCGCTGGCCGAGCAGGGAGCCTGCTTCCTCATGCTCGATGGCAGCGACCCCTCGGCCCTCAAGGGCATCGACCCGGCCAAGCCGGCCGCCGCCCGCAGCGCCCGCAACGCCGACTGCGACATCTGGCGCGCCGGCCTCGACTTCGGCCGCAACGCCTGGTGCATCGCGGGCGTGCCGGTGCGCGCCTGGGCCCGTCAGGTCTTCCCCGACCTGGGCGAGGACGAGGCGCTCTACCGTCTCTGGCTCGCGATCCTCGATGTCTCGCGTGCCTCGGGCGAAGACCCGATGGGTGCCTGGGAGACCCACAACGCGAGCTTTGAGAAGAACAAGCGCTTCCTCAACGGCAACCACTTCGACGCGCTGCGCTACCGCTCCTCCAATGGCACCGACCTCACCATCGGCATGAACGACCGCCACATCTGGGAGGGCGGCGCCGGCAAGACGGTCGACGGCAATGTGTTCTTCCCCAACATCCCCACCGAGGAGGTGTTCACCACGCCCGACCGCATGCGCGTCGACGGCACGGTGCACTCCGCGCTTCCGCTGGTCCACAACGGCTCGGTGGTGCGCGACTTCTGGTTTGCCTTCGAGGGCGGCAAGGTGGTGGACTACGACGCCGTGCAGGGCAAGGACGTGCTCACCCACATCCTCGAGACCGACGAGGGCGCACGCCGCCTGGGCGAGGTCGCGCTCATCTCCAAGAACACGCCCATCCGCCAGAGCGGCCTCATCTTCTACAGCACCCTCTACGACGAGAACGCCAGCTGCCACCTGGCGCTGGGCAAGGGCTTCCCCGATTGCTACGAGGGCGGCGAGGAGATGGGTGTCGACGAGCTGCTCGAGCATGGCGTCAACCACTCCAACACCCACGTCGACTTCATGATCGGCGCGGACGACCTCGATATCGTCGGCATCGCGGCCGACGGCACGGAGACGCCCGTCTTCGTGAATGGCCAGTGGGCCTGGGAGTAGGATAAAATCGCATTCACGGGCCCTTAGCTCAGCTGGCAGAGCAGGGGACTTTTAATCCCAAGGTCGTGGGTTCGATTCCCACAGGGCCCACCATAGACCCTTTGTTCGAACCTCCGCATTCCGCGGGGGTTCGGCTGTCTCTCTGCGCTGCATGGCGCTGCCTGCGAAACCCGATCAACGACTGAGCCTCGCAGGCTCTCGCTATGAACCACCTGCGTAATGCCTAGGAAAAGGCGTTTACGAGGAGCAATCACTTTGTTGTACAACATGCCTAAAACGGTTCAACGAGGCTGCTGGCGGGCATGGCCTGAAGAGGAGATGCATGACTCATGCGCAACTACTATTCTTGGGCTCTCAGCAATAATGCGGCACGGATGAATCGGTCGACCGTATATGCCGGCGAATTCGAATACACCTTTAACGACATCTTCGATATAGCAGATGGCATCGCGAACCGCCTGGCAGGGCTCGGGCTGCGGGCGGGAGATTTCATCATCGCATCCATGATGCCGTCGCCTGAAGGCATAGCGCTCATGCTCGCCTGCTCGAAGCTGGACCTGGGTAGTCGCTGGAATGTAAATGCCTAGACCGTGCCCCGCCCAGAGCGTGGTTGCGTGCAGTGGGATGCTATGTGAGGGGCAACCCCCCCCTAAAAAATTGCGATAGTGTACGCCTAAAGACAGACAGATCCTAGTTCTCCGAAAATCGTTAAGGGCTTTATCGTTGTGAGGACGCCTTGGTAATAACCAGGCGTACACTATCGCAATCTTTTAGGGGGGTTGCCCCTCAGCATGTGTCAGGGCGATCCTGCACAGGAATTTTGAGCCATGCATGAAGATCTTCCCGAGCTGCTTCCAGCGATAATGAGGAGCGCAGGCCATGCTTTCCCATCCAACGCCCAAGCAGGCTGGCAATGCGCCTGACCTCCTGGTAGCTACAGAACTCCCCATTGGTGACAGTTAGCGATTTTAGATGCATGGCTTCGTAGGTGCGCCGCCTCTCCGAGTCGCTTGCGAGCTTCTCCTGGTTGAGAGCGGCCATCTCGGCATGCGACACATAGGCGCCGTGTGTCTGCGTGCTCTCGTATTCGACAACGACCCCCGAATTAGGCCAGCTCAAATCTGGGGTAATCCTAGTCAACCGAGTCAGGGCACGAGCTGATTGGGGGACGTCGAGGGTCGTGTTGAGCGAGGCCTTCGGGAGGGCAAAGCCTCCAAGCTTTCCTGGTAGGCAGAGCATCATGTAGAGGTCTGTTTCGCGGGCAGATGCGGATCCATCCGCGATCCACTTGAGAGCTCTTCGAGCCTTCTTTATTCCGTGCATTCCCTGGGCTCTTTCCAGGAAGGCAGTCATGGTAGCAATATCGGTTAACTGGGCATGCTTGACTCCATAAGGGGAAGGGTTGAAGAGGGAGTAGGTTCCACAGAGCTCGCAGCCCAGGGCAATGAGGCTCGTAATTGGCAGGTCGGCTGCTGCCAGGAGAAAGAGAAGCTCTGGGGCGCATGCGTAGACTCCGTTTGCCACCTTGAAGAACGAGCCGTCAGGCAACGGGGCGGAGATGGAACGCAGCGTCAATGCGCGCGCATGCCTCCGGCTCGGTTTATCTCCGACGAGAACGTCGAAGCACTCGCCAGGATTGTCGAAATAGGAGGCGTAGTCGCGCAGCTCCCGAACACCAGCTATGCACCCCGCCAAGGCGATGCCCGGCTCGGGAGCAACGATTAACTCGCTTCGGTAATAGGGGGCATCGGAACGCCAGAACTTGAGGGAGCTCTTGTAGGAGAGAAACACGGACATATGCGCCTCCTCTAGAAAAGGTGGTCGACGCAACCCCGTATTTGTTCCGGTAGTGTACTCTTTCGCGGCCAAGATAACTTGGTCAGCACGAGATCATTTGGGAAGCGGCTTTGCGCGAGGCGGATGTGTAAGCCAAAGCGTTCACTATCGAAAAAATGCGGGGCAGTGCAGCGGTAAAGCTGCAACAAAGCAATCTTCGGCTCCGATAGCGCTCGAACGAGAGCGCCCTATAGCCAGCGCTTGCGCTTGAACCAGGCCAGGCATCCCACGACGATGGCGATGCATACCACCAGAACGGCGGGGTAGCTGGCCGGCCAATCCAGCTCGGGCATGTGGCGGAAGTTCATCCCGTACCAGCCGGTGATGAGCGTGAGCGGCATGAAGACCGAGGTCACCACCGTGAGAAGCGCCATGATGCGGTTCTGCTTGATGTCGTGCTGCGACTGCATGAGGTCGCGCAGCTGGCCCACGTAGTCGCGCTGGACCGTCACCATGTCCTGCAGGCGCATCACGCGCTCGGTGAACATGTGGAAGTAGCGCAGGCTCTCCTCGCGGAAGAAGCCGTTCTCGTTCTCCTGGAGCTCCTGCCCGAGGTCGATGAGCTGCTCGTAGTGGACGCGCAGGGCGAGGAGGTCGCCGCGGATGGCGCTCATCTCGGGCGGGTAGCTCTCTATCTGATCGTCGAGGATGGCGTCCTCCATGCCGCTCAGGCGCTTCTCCATCTCCTCGAAGAGCACGAGATCGCCCGCGATGGTTTCCTCGAGCAGGTCGTATATGAAGCGCTCCATGCTGGGAAGGCGCCATTTGCGCGTGCGCGAGATCTTGTCGACGAGCGAGGCGGCATAGCCGCTGTCATCCACGAGCACGATGCCCTTCTCGTCGAGCGCGAAGGAGAAGGTCCCGCGCGTGCTGCCGGGAAGGTCGAGCTCGGGGCGGGAGAACGAGCCGGTGAGCGAGTCCATGTTCACCACGGCCTTGGTCTCGCGCGGGCGCTCGACCTCCATGTCCATGTCGATTCCCATGTCGAAGCCCTCGCGCTGGCGCGCCCACTCCTCGGGCGTGATCACGGCGACGAACTGCGCGCTCGCGTTGGCCAGGTCGTCGGCCTCGCAGGGGACGAGCTCCTTCTCGATGAGGTAGTACATGGCAGCCCTTTCCCGGATGAGTCGGCGGGATTTGCGTCCTCTGCCTTACGATAGGGCATGAGGTGGCCGTCCGCCATCCCATCTGCCCGTGACGAAGGGAAGCTACATGACCGCCTACGATTATCTCGAGTCTGCCGGCGAGGAGCCCAAGGAAGACGACATCGCCCTGATGGCCAATGCCACCACCATGCTGTCGGCGCTGGGAAGGCTGAGGAGCATGGTGCATGGGGGAGAGCTGCCGAGCGAGGCGGAGTTCCTCGCTGCCGTCGATGCCGAGTACGACAAGCTGGCCGCCTCATCAGCCGGTGACGTTCTCACGCGCGATGCCTTCCACGAGGTGTGCTCCGACATCTGGAGCGACGCTCGCTAGCCGCAAAACGTGACAGATGGGGACTGTCCCCAAGTGTCACGCCGGCCTGTCCGCGCGGTAGAATCGTATGCGTCAATCCCGAGGAAGGAAGACGCATGATCGATCGCTACACCCATCCGGACATGGGCCACATCTTCTCGCTCGAGAACAAGTACGCCATCTGGCAGGAGATCGAGGTGCTGGCCTGCGAGGCGCACGCCGAGCTGGGGCAGTGCGGCATCACGGCCGAGGAGGCCGCCTGGATCCGCGCGCACGCATCCTTCGACAAGGCCGAGGTCGACGAAATCGAGGCCGTCACGAATCACGACGTCATCGCCTTCCTCACCAACATGGGCTCCTACATCGATGCCGACGTTCCCGAGGGCGACCCCAAGCCCAGTCGCTGGGTCCACTACGGTATGACGAGCTCCGACCTCGGCGACACCGCCCTTTGCTACCAGCTTACGCAGGCCACCGACCTCCTCATCGAGAACGTCCGCAAGCTGGGCGATATCTGCCTGCGCCGCGCCCACGAGGAGCGCGAGACCCTCTGCGTCGGCCGCACGCACGGCATCCACGCGGAGCCGATGACCTTCGGCATGAAGTTCGGGAGCTGGGCCTTCGAGCTCTTCCGCGACCTCGAGCGCCTGCGCGACGCACGCGCCCAGATCGCGGTCGGCGCCATCTCCGGCGCCGTGGGCAGCTACTCCTCGATCGAGCCCTTCGTAGAGCAGTACGTCTGCGAGCACCTGGGCCTTGCGGGCGACCCCCTATCCACCCAGGTCGTCTCCCGCGACCATCACGCCT
>CACZNT010000052.1 GCA_902782635.1 uncultured Coriobacteriaceae bacterium | reverse complement strand
GGCAGCATGCCGCCGATGATCATGCCCACGAGGATGATGGGGTTGTCAATCGAGAGGTTGAACTCGAACCCGGCATCGACCTGCTGAACCTTGTTGATGTAGGAGACGATGAGGGCGAGCGCCGTGAGGGCGGCGGAGCCGATGGCGAAGCCCTTGCCGGTGGCGGCGGTGGTGTTGCCGAGGGAGTCGAGGGCGTCGGTGCGCTCGCGAACCGAGGGGTCGAGGCCGCACATCTCGGCGATGCCGCCGGCGTTGTCGGCGATGGGGCCGTAGGCGTCGGTGGTGAGGGTGATGCCGAGGGTGGAGAGCATGCCGACGGCGGAGATGCCGACGCCGTAGAGGCCCTGCGCGAAGGAGCCGGAGTCGCCCATCGAGAAGAAGAAGCTCACGAGCAGCGAGATGCCGATGATGATCGCGGGCGCCACGGTGGAGACCATGCCGAGCGCGAGGCCGTTGATGATGATGGTGGCGGCGCCCGTCTCGGAGGAGGCCGCGAGGTCCTGGACCGGCTTGTAGGTGTCGGAGGTGTAGTACTCGGTGGCGATGCCGATGAGGACGCCGGCGACGAGGCCGGAGACGACGGCAACGTAGAGGCCCATTTCGCCGCCGAAGAGGATGCGGATGGCGATGAAGGCGATGACGAGGATGAGGCCCGCGCTCACGTAGGTGCCGGTGCGCAGCGCCGTGAGGAGGTTCTTCTGGGAGGCGCCCTCCTTGGTCTTCACGAAGAAGGTGCCGACGATCGAGGCGAGCGTGCCGAGGGATGCGAGCAGCATCGGGAGGGCGACGCCCTCGCCGCCGTAGCCAGCGGCCACGGCGAGCGCGGCAGACGAGATGACGGAGCCGACGTAGGACTCGTAGAGGTCGGCGCCCATGCCGGCGACGTCGCCCACGTTGTCGCCCACGTTGTCGGCGATGGCGGCGGGGTTGCGCGGGTCGTCCTCGGGAATGCCGACCTCGACCTTGCCCACGAGGTCTGCGCCCACGTCGGCGGCCTTGGTGAAGATGCCGCCGCCCACGCGGGCGAAGAGGGCCATCGAGCTCGCGCCCATGCCGAAGGTGAGCATGTTGGTGGTGATCTGGACGAGGCGCTCCGCATCGGGCAGGCCGGCGAAGGCGGCGTTCAGGATGAAGTACCACACGGTGAGGTCGAGCAGGCCGAGGCCGACGACCGTGAAGCCCATGACCGAGCCGGCGTCGAAGGCGACGCGCAGGCCGGAGTTGAGGCTCTTGGTGCAGGCCTGGGTGGTGCGGCAGTTGGCCATGGTGGCGGTCTTCATGCCCACGAAGCCCGCGAGGCCGGAGAAGAAGCCGCCGGTGAGGAAGGCGAAGGGCGTGAACCAGGAAAGGAAGCCACCGGCCGCCAGCGCCACCATGAGGGCGAAGATGACCGCGAAGAACACGATGACGCCGCGGTACTGGCGCTTGAGGTAGGCGTTCGCGCCCTTGCTGATGGAATCCGAGATCTTCTGCATCTCGGCGGTGCCGGGCTCGGCATTGCGCACGCTGTTGAACTTCCAGAAGCAGAAGAGCAACGCCGCCACCGAGCCGACGCCGGTGAGTGTGAATGCGAGGGTTTCCATTGACATGATAGGTGCCTTTCGCTTGCCTGTGGGCGCGCCGCGCCCAGCAAGCCGGCGAGGCCTGGACGCACCCGAGTTGACGAATGTGCCACACCTTGCACCTGTGCCACTAAGGGGTATCTTACCAGGAATCGCGACCGTTCGGCTGCCGATTCATGCCGTTTGCGTAGTATCTCGTGACAAGGTCACGTGCAACCTGAATGCGATTTTCCGCTCGACTAGCTCCCGAGCACGCGCTCGAGCAGCTCGAAGGTGGCGTGGTAGGTGCCCGGGCACTTGCTCTCGCGGGGGCCCGCGATGTTGAGCGTGATGCCGTGGCCCAGCCTCTCGAGCCAAGCGCGCACTTCGTCCGCATCCTCGGGACCCTCGACCACCAGGCACGGGCGGGCGAGGGCGTCGGCGAAGAGCTTCGTCATCTCGGTGCCGCTGCCCGGCTCGAGGCCGGCGGGCGCCACGATGAGGGTGGCGTGGGCATCGCGCACGTTCCATGCGGTGCGCTCCACGTAGTCCTCGGAGGGGCCCTCCATGAGCTCGGGATACTCTGCGAGCAAGCCGGGCGAGGAGGGCATGTCCTCGGCGAGGCCGCCCTTGGGGCACCAGCCGCAGATGCGGATGGCGAGCGCGCGCCCCGCATCGAGGCCCGCACGGTCGGCGCCGGTCTGCCCGCCCGAGCGCAGCCAGGCGACGCGCGGCATGTCCTCGACTATGTCGCGGGCCTCGCCTGCCTGGCGGGTGACGGTCTCGACGTCGGTGGGATCTGCCGTGCGCGCCGTCTCCCATTCCTCGCGCGTGAGCTGGAGGATGTCCATGGTCTTCTCGTCCAGGAGCTGGGGCGGATGCACGCCATGCTCGACGTGGTGGGGGAGAAATCCGCTCTTCTCGTGGACGCGGCGGCTCTTGAGGTTGTCCGCGTAGTGGCCCGACCAGATCGCCTCGAGGCCGAGGTCCTCGAAGCCGTGGCGCATGATGGCGGCAACCGCCTCGGGCATGTAGCCGTGGCCCCAGAGGGGCCTGCCCAGCCAGAAGCCGAGGGTCGCCTCGTTCTCGCCTATGGGGAAGTCGACGCCCCCGCCGACTGCGCCGCCCACATCGAGCGAGATGCTGCCGACGGCCTCGTCGGCGGGCTCGCGATCGCGGATGACGATGGCGTAGGTCTCGGGAACCATGAGGATCTCCGCCAGGACGCGGCGGCTCTCCTCGATGTCCTTGTGCGGAGCCCAGCCGCAGGCGGGGCCCACCTCGGGGTCCTGCGAGAAGGCGAAGAGGGTCTCGGCATCCGTCTCGCGCCATGGACGCAGCACGAGCCGCTCGGTTTCGATAACGTCGGGCCTGGGGGCTGCCATCTCGTCCCCCTCCTCGTCGGTCGCCAATGCGGCGGGTGCCTGTCGCCGCGTCACATTATTCCAGCTCGAAGGCGCCGGTGTAGAGCTGGTAGTACGTGCCCTTGGCGGCGATGAGCTCGTCGTGGGTGCCGCGCTCGATGATGCGGCCCCTGTCGAGCACGATGATCACGTCGGCATTGCGCACCGTCGAGAGGCGGTGGGCGATGACGAAGTTGGTGCGCCCGGCCATGAGCGCGTCCATGCCGCGCTGCACGATCTGCTCGGTGCGGGTGTCGATGGAGCTGGTGGCCTCGTCGAGGATCATGACGGGCGGGTCGGCCACGGCCGCGCGCGCAATCGAGAGCAGCTGGCGCTGGCCCTGCGAGAGCGCCGCGCCGTTGTCGGAGAGCATGGTGTCGTAGCCCTCGGGCAGGCGGCTGATGAAGGAGTGCGCGCCCGCGAGCTTGGCCGCGCTCACGCATTCCTCGTCGGTGGCGTCGAGGCGCCCGTAGCGGATGTTGTCCATGACGGTGCCCGTGAACAGGTTGACGTCCTGGAGCACCATCCCGAGGCTGCGGCGCAGGTCGGACTTGCGGATCTTCTCGATGTTGATGCCGTCGTATCGAATCTTGCCGGCCTCGATGTCGTAGAAGCGGTTGAGCAGGTTCGTGATGGTGGTCTTGCCCGCGCCGGTTGCGCCCACGAAGGCCACCTTCTGGCCAGGCTTGGCGTAGAGCGAGATGTCGTGGAGCACGGTGCGTCCCTCGCTGTAGGCGAAGTCCACGTGCTCGAGGACGACGTCGCCGGCAAGCGGGGTGTATGTCACGGTGCCGTCGCCATGCGGGTGCTTCCACACCCACTGGCCCGTGTCCTCGTGCACCTCCACGAGCTCGCCGTTCACGCGCTTGGCGCGGTGCAGCTCGACGTAGCCCTCGTCGGCCTCGGGCTCCTCGTCGAGCAGGTCGAAGAGGCGCTCGGCGCCGGCCAGGCCCATCACCACGAAGTTGATCTGGTGCGACACCTGGCCGATGGAGCCGGCGAAGCGCGTGGTGAGGTTGAGGAAGGGAACGGCGACGTCGATGGTGAGGGGCAGCCCCGAGAGCGAGAGGTTGGCGACTCCCGCCGTGAGCATCATGCCGCCTGCCAGCGCCACGACCACGTAGGCGAGGTTGCCCAGGTTCATGAGGACGGGCGCGAGGATGTTGGAGTAGGTGTTCGCGCTCCTCGACGCCTCGAAGAGCTCGTCGTTGAGGACGGCGAAGTCGGCCTCGGTCTCGCCCTCGTGGGTGAAGACCTTGATGACGCGCTGGCCGGCCATGGCCTCCTGCACGAAGCCCTCGGCAGACCCGATCGCGCGCTGCTGGCGCAGGAAGAACCGCGCGCTTTTGCCGCCCAGGTAGGTGGTGAGCCAGCCCATGAAGCCCACCATCGCGAAGACCACGAGCGAGAGCCACAGCGAGTACCACAGCATGATGGCGGCAACCGAGACCATGGCGATCACCATCGTGAGGATGTTGGGCAGGGCCTGCGAGATCATCTGGCGCAGCGCGTCGACGTCGTTGGTGTAGTAGCTCATGATGTCGCCGTGCTTGTGCGTGTCGAAGTAGGAGATGGGAAGGTCCTCCATGTGGTCGAACATGCGGTTGCGCAGCTGCATGAGGGTGCCCTGGGTGATCTTGGCGCCCAGCTGCTCGCGCGCGGCCACGAGCAGGATGGAGATGACGTAGATCACGCCGAGGATGGCCGTGATGCGGCCGATCTCGGGCGCGGCGGCGGCCCAATCGCCCGACTCCCAATACCCGCCCACCACGGCGAGCGTGCTCTGCAGGAAGACGCTCGGCAGCGACTGCAGGATCGACGGGATGATGATGCAGGCGATGAAGAGCGCGAACTCCACGGGGTAGAACTCGCGGACGAACGAGAAGATGCGCAGGAGCGTGCCGCGCGGGTCGCGCGCGCCGCGTCCCTGCCTGCGCTCGGGCAGGCTCTCCTCGTGCATGGCCTCGACGGCCTCGTCCTTGCGTGCGGTCTCGGTCTTGCTCATCGCGCATCACCTCCCTTCGCGGACTCGGCGCCCGCATCGATCAGCGCCATCTCGTCATCGTGGGACTGCTTGTTCTGCGAGATGTAGGTCTCGCGGTAGATCTCGGACGACTTGAGCAGCTCGGCATGGGTCCCGATGGCGGAGATGCGGCCGCCGTCCATGACGATGATGCGGTCGGCATCCTCCACCGAGCTCGTGCGCTGGGCGATGATGATCTTGGTGACCTCGGGGATGTAGGCGCGGAATCCAGCGCGGATGAGCTTGTCGGTCTTGGTGTCGACGGCGCTCGTCGAATCGTCGAGGATGAGCACCTTGGGCTTCTTGAGCAGGGCTCGCGCAATGCACAGGCGCTGCTTCTGACCGCCCGAGACGTTGGTGCCGCCCTGCTCGATGTAGGTGTCGTACTTGTCGGGGAACAGCTGGATGAACTCATCGGCCTGGGCGAGCTTGCACGCCTCGAGCATCTCGTCGTCGGTGGCGTCCTTCTTGCCCCAGCG
>CACZNT010000051.1 GCA_902782635.1 uncultured Coriobacteriaceae bacterium | reverse complement strand
GATTCGCTTCTCCTACCTCCAGCCCGAGGAGGTCCTCATCGCGCGCGACCTGCTCAACAAGCAGATCGTCGACACGCGCGGCATGAAGGTCGTCCGCGTGAACGACCTCAAGCTCTCCGACACCGACTCGAGCCAGCTGCGCCTGCTGGGCGCCGAGGTGGGCATGCGCGGCATCCTGCGCTCGCTGCACCCAGCCGTCGAGCACATCGTCGTCCGCGCGTCCAAGGCGCTGGGGCGCGAGCTCCCGGAGAACATCATCGCCTGGAACTACATGGACCTGCTCGACCGCGACCTCTCCGGCGTCAAGCTCTCCGTCTCGCACAAGACGCTCGACGAGCTGCACCCGGCCGACATTGCCGACATCATCGAGCAGCTCGACCCGCGCCTGCGCGGGCAGGTGTTCGCCCAGCTTGACGACGCGCAGGCGGCCCTTGCGATGGCCGAGCTGGACGACGAGGAGATGGCAGCCGAGGTCCTCGACGACATGGCCGACATCGATGCCTCGAAGATGCTCTCGGAGATGGACCCGGACGACGCCGCCGAGCTGGTGGGCGAGCTGGATTACGAGCGTGCCGAGAAGCTCCTGCGCCTCATGGGCGTCAACGAGCGCCGCGCCGTCCGCCAGCTGCTCGGCTACAAGGAGGACACCGCCGGCCGCATCATGACGAGCGAGGTCCTCACGCTGCCGCCCGACGCCACCGTGCGCCAGGCCATCGCGCGCCTCAAGGAGGTGGGCGACGAGGTCGAGACCATCCACTACCTCTACCTCACCGACACGCAGCGCCACCTCAAGGGCGTCGTCTCCCTGCGCGACCTCGTCATCGCCAAGCAGACCGCCGTGCTCTCCGACCTCGCCGAGCTCGAGCCCTACACGGCGAGCCCCGAGGACGACCAGGAGGACGTGGCCGAGACCATCTCCAAGTACAACCTGCTGGCGCTGCCGGTGGTGGACGAGGGCAACCGTCTCCTCGGCATCGTCACCGTCGACGACGCGCTCGACGTCCTGCAGGAGGAGCACGAGGAGGACCTGCGCATCGCCGGACGCGTGCCGAGCGCGGGCGACGAGACCCATCACGTGCTCACCGACCTGCTCTCGAGCGAGATGTGGGTGGCGTTCTGGATCCTCGGCATCGGCATCGTGGCGCTGCTCTCCGGGCGCGGCGAGTGGATGGTGCTGGCGCTCGCGGCCTGCGTCGGCATGCCCGTCTGCCTGCGCGCCGCCGATTCGATGGTGCGCTACGTGACGAACTTCATGCTGGAATACGACGAGGATGACGAGGACGCGCCCTCGCTCGCCGGCTTCGGACTGCGCGGCATCGCGACGGCGCTCGTCTACGCCGTCCTCCTGGCGCTCATAGTGTGGGGCGGCGAGAACCTGCTGGTGAACCGTGCCGCCGACGCAGCCTCCACCGAGGCGGCGCTCGCCGGCTGGCAGCTCATCGCCATGGCCGACGCGGGGCTCTTCGCCTCGGCGGCCATCGTGGTGCTGCTCTTCGCGCTGGCCCCGCTCCTGCTCACCATCCTGCGCCGCCAGCTCGCCAACGAGAGCGAGCCCTCGGGCACCGTCGTGCGCGCGCTGATGATCGCGCTCGCGATGTGCGCCTTCGTCGCCATCGTCAAGCTGCTGATCGTTCCCGGCCTGGGGTAGGACGATGGCCGAGCAGGAGCGCACACGACTCGACCCCAAGCTCGTGCTCGCGGCCATGGGCCCCGGGCTCGTGGCTGCGTTGGCGGGCGCCGACGCCGGCGGCGTGGCAGCCTACTCGAATGCGGGCGCCCTCTACGGATTCGGCCTGCTTTGGACCGTCCCCATCATGTGCCTGCTGCTCATCGTGGCGCAGGAGACGGCCGCGCGCATGGGCTGCGTCACCGGCAAGGGCTTCGCCTCGCTCATCCGCGAGCGCTTCGGCGTGCGGCTCTCCGCCCTGGCCATGCTCGCGCTCCTGGTGTCGAACACCACCGTCACGCTTTCCGAATTCGCCGGCATCGCCTCCGGATTCGCGCTCTTCGGCGTTCCCACCTACGCCTCCGTGCCTATTTCCGCGCTCGTCATCTGGCTGCTCACGATGAGCGGCTCGTATCGGCGCATTGAGAAGATCCTGTTGGCCATCAGCTGCATCTTCCTCACCTATGTCGTGGCCGGCTTCATGGTGGAGCCCGATTGGGGCGCCGCCTTCCACGCCACGCTGGTGCCGCCGCTCATCGGCGAGCCGAGCTACCTTTCGCTCATCGTGGCCCTCGTGGGCACCACCATCGCGCCGTGGATGATCTTCCTCGCGCAGAGCAACGTGGTGGAGCGCAACGCCCGCGAGCGCGACATCCCCTACCAGCGCATCGACACGGTGACGGGCTCGGTGGTGGCGAGCGCGATCTCGTGGTTCATCATCCTGGTGACCGGCGCCGTGCTCCATCCGGCGGGCATTGCGGTGGACGGTGCCGAGGATGCCGCGGCGGCTCTCGCTCCCCTCGTGGGCCACTACGCGCAGTCGCTCTTCGGCGCGGGACTCATCGGCGCCTCCTTCCTGGCCGCATGCGTGCTGCCGGGCATCACCTCCAACGCCATCTGCGAGGCCTTTGGCTGGGAGCGCGGCGCCGACCGCAGCTGGACCGAGGCGCCCGTCTACCGCGGCATCATCACCGCCGTGCTCATCATCTCGGCGACGGTGGTGCTCATCCCCAACGTGGACCTCTTCGGCATCATGATGGCCGCACAGGTGATCAACGGCGTGCTGCTGCCCGTGCTTTTGGTGTTCATGGTGCTCATCGCCGGCGACCGCCACATCATGGGGGACAACGCCAACGGCCGCGTGTGGAGCGGCCTCACGTGGTTCACCATCGTCGCGGTGGTGATTCTCACGGTGGTGATGTTCGTCCTGCAGGCGCTCGGCATCTAGCCCCGACCTGACAGATGCTCGGGTAACTTGTCAGGTCGAGGGGACTGGTGGCGCGGTATTAGTCGGAGGCGAGCTCGGTGGGCCAGACGGCATCGGCCGGCATCGTCGCGTTGCCCTGGGCGATCTCGTCGGGAATGTCCTCGTCGGCGTCGAGCAGCTCGCTGATCGTGACGAACTCGAAGCCGCGCTCCTTCAGCCGCTCGATGATGATCGGCAGAGCCTCGAGATTCTGGTCGCGATTCCCGCCGCCGTCGTGCATGAGGATGATGCCGCCGGCGAGCAGTCCGGCCGTCGAATTGTCTGCAATAGTGCTCGCGCCGGGCAGCTTCCAGTCCTCGGAGTCCATGCTCCACAGCACCGAGACGCTCACCTTGCCCTGGCTGAGCAGCCAGGTATTGGCCGTGAACTCGCCGTACGGCGGGCGGAACATGGTGGTCTCGACGCCTGCCGCATCCTTGATCAGGGCAAATCCCGAGTCCAGCTCCTCGTGCAGCGTGGCCTGGTCGAGCGTGGGGAGCTGCAGGTGGTTTGTGGTGTGGCTCAGGAGCTGGCTGCCCTGGTCGGTGATGGCCTTGGCCAGGTCGGGGTAGTTGCGGACGTTCTCGCCGAGGTTGAAGAAGGTGGCGTGAATGCCGTACTCGTTGAGGATGTCCAGGTAGCGCTGGGTGTACTGGCTCGGCCCGTCGTCAAAGGTGAGCGCCACGAGCATCCGCCCGTCGGAGGGCTCGGGCACCACGTTGCGGACGATGCAGTCCTGCACCTCCTTGACGACGGCGCTCTCGACGGTCACCCCCGAGACCTTGCCCGTGCGCGTCTCCTCGATGCCGACGCGCCCCCACTGCGCCACGTACCCAATCGAGCCCCAGCTGCCCTCGACCACGAGCTTGGGCTGGATCTCGACGGTGGTGGCGTCGTACTCCTCCATCACGTCCTCGCCATCGGAGAACTCGAGAACGTCGCCGTCACGCACGCCGTACGCGGCCATGGCCTCGGCCGAGAGCTTCTCGCCGTTGAGCGTGAGGGTGAAGGGGGTGCCGCCTCCGTCGACGAGCAGCTCGCCGGCGACGCTCACCAGATTGCCGGGCGTGTACGAGAGGTGCTCGTCCTCGACGATCTGCTCGGCGGTCGAGTTGATGGTGCCGCTTCGGCGCGACCCGTTGACGGTGTAGGACACCGGGCGGAAGCGCACGAAGAAGATGACGGCCGCGGCGATGGCGGCCAGCACGCCGAGGAGGATGAGGGCGCGCCCGAAGATGCCGAGCCGCCCGCGCCTGCGATGGCCGCCGCCCGTCGACACGGGCACATAGCCGCTCGAGACATGCTCGAAGCCCTGGCTCTCATAGGCGCCTTCGCTCACGAGGTAGGGGTTGCGACCGTCGGCCGCATCGTCTCCCTCGGGCAACCTGACGTGCTTAGCGGACATCTCGTTCCTCGCTCACCGATGCTTCGGGTACCTCATTCTACAGGTATACCCCAGGATCCGGGTACATCGAATCGGTGTGACAGTGGGGACAGTCCCCTTTGTCATGACAAAAGGGACAGGTTTGCCGGCGAATGAGTCAATTGGCTACGTCCCTACTGACTCATATGACAGTTCGGTGCCTGTCCCAAAAGTGTCTTATCTACTTGGAGGCTTTCTTGAACTCCTCCTGGAAGGCGTCGAACATGCCCCGGGCGCGGCCGAGCTGCTTGCCGACGGTCTTGGCGACGTCGTCTGCCGACCCCATGCGCTCGCGCGCATCGCCGACGTGCTTCTCGGCGGCGCGCTTGGCCTTGCCGATGGTCTTGCCCAGGCTCTTGCTGCCCTTGTCGAGCGCCTCGGCCGCAACGTCACCGGCCTTCTCGGCACCCTGCTGGGCACGAGCCGTCGCCTCGCCCGCCTTGCCCGCGAGCCCACCCGAAGGCTGCAGCTTGGCGGCCTTGTTCGAGACGAGCATCTTGCCGGCGGTGTAGCCCTTCACCATGGAAGACGGTACCTCGACGCAGCCGATGATGGCGTTGGCCATGCCGCCGTCGGTGATGGAGAAGCTTTCCACCTCGCCGGTCTTGGCGTCGAAGGCCGCGCCGTCCACATAGCCCAGCTTGCGGCCGCCCTTCGTGACCACGTCCATGCCACCCCAGATGATGCAGTCGTCCCAGCGCACGCCCAAGCGGCGCAGCGCATCGTCGTCCATGCCGTCCATCTCGGAAACGATCACGAGCCGCTTGCCATCGCGCTCGAGCACGTCGAAGGCCACGAAGGCATCAGGCCGCTTGATCATCCCGGCCACGTCGGGCCGCTTGACGATGAATCCCACGAGATGGCGGCCGTCGGGGGCATAGAGCGCCTGCCGGACGCGGCCGAACTTGGCGAGCTTGTACTCCTCGCCTGCCTCGCGCGCCTTCTTGCCCGCCTTCTTGAGCCTGAAGACCTTGCGCCCTATGTAGTCCTGCGTTTTCGGCACGTTGCTCCCCTGCCACCTGTAGGACATGGGACGCCTGCGACAAGCGCAAGACGTCCCATGTGAGTCGCCAATTCTGCTGGCCCGCGGGCTACTTCTTCTTGCCCTTGGGCTTCTCCTCCTCGACGGGCTCCTCGGGCTCGTCGACGGGCTCGACGCGAACGTCCTCGGCCTCTGCGGTCTCGCCCTCTGCGGCGGCGCTCACCATGTCGGCGACGGTGTTGGCCACGTCCTGCACCTGCACGGAGGCGGCGGCAACGGTCTCGGAGAGGCTGGTGCGCAGCTGCTCCATGCGCTCGCGGGCGGCGTCGACCTTGGCGCGAAGCTCGTCGGTCGCAGCGGCGGTGTCGGCGGCGGACGGCGCGCGGAACTCGCTCACCTTGTCCTGGACGGCCTTGGTGCCCTGCTCGTAGGTGTCGACGGCGGTGTCCCAGGCGTCGTTCATGGCATCGGCTGCCATGGCGCGGCTCTCGGAGCCAGAGCGCGGGGCGAGCATCATGCCGGCAACAGCGCCAATGGCGGCACCGACGACGCTGCCCAGAAGGAAACCAGCTGCACTCGTGTTTTGCTTGCTCATGTTCCTCTCCTCTCAGAGGCCATATGCGCCGGGCCGGGAGCCCTGCCGCGCATGTGGATTATACCCAACGTTTGCGTGTTACACCGGGAGGTCGGTCTCGGCCTCGGGAGTGGTATCAGAGGCGGGGTCGTCCATGGCCGTGGCTGCGTTGGCTGCTGCAGTGACCTCGGAGAACAGGGCGTCAACCTCGGCCTCGGAGACTGCCGGGGGCTCGGGCTGGGGCTCGGGCTCGGGCTCGGGCTCTGCCGCAGGCTCCTCAGCTGCGGGCTCGGGCTCTGCCGCAGGCTCTTCCTCGGCTGCGGGCTCGTCCTCAGCTGCGGGCTCCTCAGCCAGCTCCTCCTCGGCGGCCGGCTCGGCATCGGCAGCAGCCTCGTCCTCAGCAGGCTCCTCCTCGGCCGCGACCTCCTCAGCGGCAGGCTCCTCCTCAGCAGCAGGCTCCTCGACGGGCGGCAGGCCCTCCACGAGCGCCACCAGGCCCTGGACGATGGCGTCAACATCGGGCTCGGGCTCGCCGCCGCCGCTGTACGCCCAGTCCAGAATCCAGGCCGCAGAGGAGAGCGCACCCGCGACGAGCACGTCGTCGGGGCAGGAGAGCTGGATCTCAAAGGTACGCGATGCACGCACCGGACGCGTCCTGCCAGCGGAGATGTCGCCTGCGATGCCCGTCTGCGCCAGCAACTCCACCGTCACATGCTCGAGCAGGTGCGCGAGCTCGGTGTCGTCAAGCGCCGCCCCAAAGGTGCGGCCCGCGTCGCCCAGGCACACGTGGTCGACGATGCCGGGCACGAGGTCGTATACGAGATTGGTGCCGGGAACGTCGTCGCTCGTAAACAGCGGCGCGGCCTCGTCGATGCGCACCGTTGCGGTGAGTCGCTGCGGGTCGATGACGACGCTTTGGATGTCGATAAGCTGGGCCATGGGGACTCCTTGCCATGAGCGGGTTCTCTGTGCGTTTGCGCACTCATCTATTGTAGTCGCGAGCAGCGCACCCGCACGCGGCAAACTGTCGCCTCCCGGCAAGCGCCTGCGGCATGACAGTTTGGAGACAGGCACCTAAGTGTCATGCGAAAAAGAACCCGCCCTCTTCACCGGCTACTCTTCGTCGGGAACAGGCTCCTTCGGCTCGGGGGCGGTCACGCGCAGCATCGAGATGCGGCGTCCGCGCAGGCTCTGCACGCGGAACTCGTAGCCCTTGCACTCAAACACGTCACCAGGACGCGGCACCTTGTCGGCCAGCTCGAGCACGAAGCCGGCCAGCGTCTCGAACTCCTCCGAGTCCTCGATGGGCCAGCCCAGCTCGATGGCGTCGTCGATGGAATAGCGACCGTCCACCAGCCACTCGCGCTCGGAGAGCTGCGTGAGGTACTTGTTGTCCGGGTCGAACTCGTCCTCGATCTCGCCGACGATCTCCTCCACGATGTCCTCGATGGTGATGACGCCGGCCGTGCCGCCATACTCGTCCACCACGATGACCATCTGGTCGTGCGCGCTGCGCATCTCGGAGAGCAGCGGCATGATGTCCTTGGTGTCGGGCACGTAATCGGCCTGGCGCATGTAGCGGCTGATCTTGTCGCCCTCGTTGCGATTGTCGAGGATGGGCTCGAGCAGGTCCTTGATGTGGGCAATGCCGACGATGCGGTCCACCGACTCACGGTACACCGGCAGGCGCGAATAGCCCGTCTCGCGCATCACGGCGAGCACCTCGGAGAGCGTGGCGTCGTCCTCCACGGCCGTCATGTCGACGCGCGGGATCATCACCTCGCGCGCCACCGTGTCGCCCAGCTCGATGACCTCGTGGATCATCGACTTCTCCTCCTCGGTGAGCTCCTCGGAGTCGGTGACGAGGTACTTGATCTCGTCCTCGGAGGCCGAGCCGGCGTCGTCGGGGTTGCCCACGCCGATGATCTTGGCGAGCGCGTTGGCCGAATGCGACGTGAGCCACACGAGCGGCGAGGCCACCTTCATGAAGGTGCCCACGGGGCCGGCCACCGCCTTGGCCACGCCCTCGGGATTCGCGAGCGCCATGCGCTTGGGGACCAGCTCGCCGATGACGATGGAGAAGAACGACACGACGAGGGTGATGAGGACGGTAGCGATGGCATGCGAATAGGGAATGCCCAGGCCAGCGAGCACGTCACCGAAGGGAGTCGACAGGCTCGTCGCGGCGAAAGCCGATGCGGCGAAGCCGACGAGCGTGATGGCAACCTGGATGGTGGCGAGGAAGTCGCCGGAATGGGACGAAAGCTCTAGGACGCGGCGGGCCTTTCGGTCGCCCTCCTCAGACTCGGGCTCGAGAATGGCCTTCTTCGCGCTGACGACGGCGAGCTCTGAGGCCGAGAAGAATCCGTTTGCGATGGTGAGCAGGAACGTGACGAAAAGCGATAGGGCTATGTCCATGCGCGTTAGCGCAACCTCCTTGGTCGTTTGCCAGGACCTACACATAATACCAGGTCGCATTTAAAAGGGGATAGCGTGACAGTTGGGGACAGTCCCCAAGTGTCACATGGCCCGCTAGTGCGCAAGTTATAGCGCGACCTGGGGTTCCTCTAGGAAGAACCCCAGGTCGGCGTATAACTTGCGCACTAGACGTTCAGCAGGCGGATACTACTCCTCGCGCTTGCGGCGGGAGGCGGCGGTGATGAGAGCTGCACCTGCGGCGCCGAAGAGCACCGCGAGCTGGTTGCTGGTGACGTCACCGGTTTCGGGAAGGGCGCTGCGTGCGGGAGCCACGTCGCCGCCGGTCTTGGGGACCACCTTGCCCGAGGGCTTGTCATCGGGCTTCGGCTCGGGCTCGGCGTCCTTCTGCCAGACGGCGGTGAACGTGTGGTCCTCGGTGACCGTGTAGGCATCGCCCGGGTTGTACCTGGAGCCCTCCCAGTACTGGAACGTGTAGCCCTCGCGCGTCGGCGCCCTCATGATGGCGATCTGCTCGCCCCCTGCGTGCGTCTCTACGATCGGGCCGGCATCGCCGTCGACGTTGCCGCCGGCGAGCACGTAGGTGATGTCGTAGTAGGTCACCTTGGGGATGGCGCGCTTCTCCACCTCGCCGCAGCGCTTGCAGGTGCGCTCCTCCTCGCCCTCCGCATCCTCGGTGGCCTCGCGGGTGACGACCCACTCGCCCCAGTTGTGGCCGAGCGCGGGCACGTCGACGTGCGTGCGCGAGAGCTCCTCTTCGCACTCGCTGCAGTAGACAACCTCATCGTAGGAGCCGGGCTCGGTGCAGCTGGCCGGGTCCTCGTTCTCGCGAACCGGGTCGGCCGGGCTGTGGTCCTTGACCGGAATCACCCAGCTGTCCTTTTCGATCTCCCCCGTGCCCTCGGCGTCGGCGAAGTAGCGCCCGCAGGGATTCTCGCCCTCGGTGCAGGTCCAGTACTCGGTGTTGCCGGGCTCGGTGCAGCTCGCATCCTTGGCCTCGGTCTTGGTGAGCCCGTGCTCGTGGTCCTTCGCGGGGATGGTGCGCGTCTCCTTCTCGCCGCAGATCTTGCAGGTGCGCTCTTCCTCGCCTTCCTCGGTCTCGGTGGCCTCGCGGGTGACGCTCCACTCACCCCAATCGTGGGCGTTCGGGTCCACCGGGATGGTCTCGGTCGCGGTCTGCACCGCGAAGGCCTCGTTCTCGAACGGCTTGGAGGTGAAGGTGCGCTCGCCCTCGTTCTTGCAGTCGGCCTTCTTGGTGACCTCGGAGATGGCAGCCACCGTCTCGGTCTCGACGTGGTCCGGGTTGTTCTTGCACACGCGCTTCACCGTCACGGAGCTGTGGTTGTCGGCCCACTCGTAGCTGGGCTCGCCCCAGTCGTGGTTCTTGGCCGGCACGTCCACCGTCTTGGTCTGCACCTCGAAGGCCGGGTTCTCGAACGCATCCGAGGTGTAGGTGATGGTGCCCATCTCGTCGCAGGAAGCCGGCTGCGTCTCCTCTGCGCTGACGTCCGCCGTCTCGGTCTCGACGTGGTCGGCGTCGTTCTTGCACACGCGCTTCGCAGTGACGGTCTTGTTGTCATCGGCCCAGGTGTAGGTGGGCTCTCCCCAGTCGTGATCGGTGGCGGGGATGACGATATCGTCGGCCGTGATCTCCTTCGTACCCGCCTCGTCCTCGAAGAGCTTGTCGCACCCAGTGCACGCATAATGCTCCTTGGTGCCGTTCTCGGTGCAAGTGGCCGGCACCTCGTCAACCTTCTCGATCTCGTGCTCGGCGGTGAGGGTGACAAACGCATAGCCATATATGTCCATGCCGGTGCTCAGGCCTGCATCAATCGTTCCATTCGAGGTGGTGTAGGTCACGTCCTCCGGCAGGTAATAGCCAAAATCGGCTCTCACGTTAGCAACGAGCATGTAGTCGCTGTCGCCTTCCATTGTTCCCGTAAAGCAGGGAGGCACGATGGTAAACCAGGTCTCGTCTTTGTCCGTCGAGTCCACCCACCAGGTGCTGTTCCAGCCGTCTTCCCCCTCAATAGCCACGTGCTCCGTATCTGTGGAAACGACGGGCTGGGGCTTCTGGGTCTTCTCATCAAGCCCCATCTCGGGATCTTCGGGGTCGCGAGGGTCAGCCGTTACCTCGGTGCCGCAGATGGGCGACTCGGCGTCAAGCGCCACCTCTGCAATAGGATCGGCCCAAAGTGCGTAGATGGTCTGGCCATCCGTGGGCATGACCTTGCTCGCTTCGGCATCTTCGGATTCCTGGTTAACCTCGTCGTAGCTGCTGTAGTTCTCAAGAGTCTTGAGTGCATTGTTGAAGTTCCACTGATCCTGGTCATATACCCAGTAGGGGCCATACCACGGATCGTGGCCGACACTTTCGTTCAGGGCTACTTGGAGCGCGCCCAGCAGCCTGGCCACCGTGTTCTTGGTGTTGTTG
>CACZNT010000050.1 GCA_902782635.1 uncultured Coriobacteriaceae bacterium | reverse complement strand
GTGGCGCCTGATGCGAGGCTCGCCTGGCGCAGGGCGTCGTAATCGGGAATGAGCTCGCCTCGGTAGGGCTCGTGGAGTAGGTCGTGGCAGGCCTTACCCAGAAGCTCGGCATCGCCGCGCTCGAGCGCATGGACGGTGGCGACGATGCGCCCCATCTGCCAGACGGCCGTGCTCACGGGGACGTCCTCGGGCAGGGCCCGCCGCGCCTCCGAGGTGCGCACCTCATAGGGAGGCGCCACGAGGACGAACGACATCTCCGGCGAGACGTCGGAGCGGCTGCACACGGGATGTCCCTGTTCATCGAGAAACGAGCTCACGAGGCCGCCCAGCACGGCTGGAGCCACGTTGTCGGGGTGCCCCTCGATGGCGGTGGCCATGCGCAGGGTGAAGTCCTCGTCGAAGTCATGCCCCGTGAGGAGCTGTGCTGCCACGACGCCGGCCACCGCGCAGGCGGCGCTGGAGCCCAGGCCTCCCGAGAGGGGGATGTCGGAGTGGATGCCCAGCCTCACGGGCCTGGCCTTCTCGCCCAGCTCGTCGCAGGCGCGCACGTAGCTCGTCCATGTGAGGTTGTCGGGCGTGGCGAAGCGCTCCTCGCAGCCGTAGATCTCGAGCTCGTCGGCGACCTCGAAGCTGAAGCTCGCCATGAGGTCGAGCGCCATCCCCAGGCAGTCGAAGCCAACGCCGAGGTTTGCCGAGGTGGCAGGTACCTGCACCCTCACGCGAGTCGGCTTGCTCACAGGGTCGCCCTCATCGCCATGGCCTCGACGACGCCGCGCATCTGGGGGACGTCGCAAATGCCCTTGTGGATCTCGGGCGTCGAGCGCAGCACCGAGAGCTGGCTCGGGGCGGCGATGCCGCTTATGCGCTCGAGCTCGTCCATGTCGTCGAAGCCGCTCTTGCCCACGTGGCCGCCGAGGGCGGTGAGCACGTCGGTGGGGAATTTGAAGGGGCTCGCCGTCATCAGCACCACGCGCGCGGCGCCCGTGCGCTCCTTGGCGTCGGCCACGTGCTTCGCGACGGCGGTGTGGGTGTCGAGCAGCACGCGCGTCTGCTGCCAGGTGTGGCGGATGGCCTCCATCGTCTGGGAGTCGTTCGCCTTGCCGCAGGCAAACGACTGGCGCAGCTTGGTGAACACGCTGCCCGGGACGGTGTAGGAACCGTCCTCGGCGAGACGGTGCATGAGATGGGCTACGAGCTCGACGTCGCCATCGGAGAGCAGCCACAGGAGCCGCTCGAGATTCGAGGAGACGAGGATGTCCATGGAGGGGGAGATGGTGCGCCAGAACGGCCGCGAGCGGTCGTAGGTGCCCGAGGTGATGAAGTCGGTGAGGACGTCGTTGGAATTGGACGCCACGATGAAGCGGGAGACGGGAAGGCCCATGAGCTTTGCGTAGTAGCCGGCGAGCACGTTGCCGAAATTGCCCGTGGGCACGCAGAACTCCACCTCCTGGCCCAGCTGGACGGCGCCCTTGCGCACGAGCTGCGCGTAGGCGTCGAAGTAGTACACCACCTGCGGCGCGAGCCTGCCGATGTTGATTGAGTTTGCGCTGGAAAGGCGCACCTTGCGCGCCGCGAGCCTGCCTGCGAGCGCCTCGTCGGCGAAGAGCTGCTTCACGGCCGTCTGGACGTCGTCGAAGTTGCCGTTGACACCGTAGACGAGCACGTTGGACCCCGTCTGCGTCACCATCTGGAGGCGCTGGACGTCGGAGACGCCGCCGGCCGGGTAGAACACGCAAATCTGCGTACCCGGCACATCGGCGAAGCCCTCGAGCGCCGCCTTGCCGGTGTCGCCGCTGGTGGCCGTCACCACGAGCACCTGCTCGTCCTCGTCGGCGCGCGCCACCGAGAGCAGCTTGGGCAGCATCTGCAGCGCGACGTCTTTGAAGGCGCAGGTGGGGCCATGGCTGAGCTCGAGCAGCCAGTCCTGGCCCATGGGCGTGACGGGCGTCACCTCCGGCGTGTCGAAGGTGGACCCATAGGCGCGGGCGACGCAGGTCGCGATCTCGTCGGCCGTGAGGTCGTCGAGGAGCTTGCCGAGCACTAGCCGGGCGTTTGAGAGGTAGCTTCCCGCGACGACGTCGGACAGGCTCACCGACAGCCTCGAGATCGCGTCGGTGACGTAGAGGCCGCCATCGGGCGCGATGCCCTCGAGCATTGCTTGCCTGCTTGTTACGAGAGGCTCTTCCGAGCGCGTGCTGTGGTAGAAATTACTCAACGGTCGTTCCTCGATCCCATCTGCCGCATTTCACGTACCTGTGATGATAGCGTGGGCGGCAGCATGTGCGCGGAAGCGACACACTTTCGAAAGATTGGAACATCATGAGGCTTGCTGTTCTCGGATACGGCGTCGTGGGCCAGGGCGTGGTCCAGATATGCGACGAGGACGTCCCCGAGCTCGACGTCGTGCGCATCCTCGACCTTCCCGAGAGGTGCTCGGGCGAGCGCATGACATCAAGCTTCGACGAGATCGTCGGCGACGAATCCATCGAGGCCGTCGTCGAGTGCATGGGCGGGCTCGAGCCTGCGAGAAGCTACATCCTGGCGGCCCTCGAGGCAGGCAAGCACGTCGTCACCTCCAACAAGGCCGTCGTCGCCGCAAACTTCCAGGCCTTCGTCGACGCGGCCGACCAGGCCGGCGTCTCGCTGTTCATCGAGGCCACCACCGGCGGCGGCATCCCCTGGATCGCGAGCATCGCGAAAGCCCGCCGCATCGACTTCGTCTCGGAGTTCTCCGGCATCATGAACGGCACCACGAACTACATCATCGACCAGATGAGCCGCCATGGGCTCGACTTCTCGGAGGCGCTCGCCCGCGCCCAGGAGCTGGGCTATGCCGAGCGCGACCCCTCGGCCGACATCGACGGCATCGACGTCGCCAACAAGACCATCATCTCCTGCGGCGTGGCCTTCGGCGTCGCGTGCCGCCCCGACCTCCCGGTGGCCGGCATCCGCAACCTCACCAAGGCCGACATGGACCTGCTCGCCGAGCGCGGGCTCTCCGTGCGCCTGCTGGGCCGCGGCGTGTGCGACGGCCACGGGTATGCCGCCTGCGTCGAGCCGGTGGCGCTCCCGGCGCGCACGCTTGAGGCGTGCGTCCCCGACAACTTCAACCTGGTGAGCCTCACCGGCCAGACCATCGGCGAGCTCAAGTTCTACGGCCAGGGCGCGGGAGGGCTTCCCACCGGCAACGCCATGGTTCAGGACCTCATCGACTGCGCGAGCGGCACGAGGCTGCGCTACGACCTCTCGGCGGGCCTCTCATGGGATCCCACGCTCATCTCCGGGACCTACCTGCTGCGCACCACCGCCGACATCGACGGCGAAGGCGGCCTGGCGCCGGGGACGGTGCTCATGTGCGACGTCACAAGCGAGCAGGCCCACGAGGCCCTCGCCCAGGCCCTGAAGACCGATCCGGAGGCCCTGCTCGTGGCCCTACCCGAGGAGTTCTAGAACATGATCAAGGTTGCAAAGTTTGGCGGCTCGTCGTGCGCGAGCGCCGAGCAGTTCAAGAAGGTGCGCGACATCGTGCGCGCCGATCCCGACCGCCGCTACGTGGTGGTGTCCGCCGCCGGCAAGCGCGACGATGACGACAACAAGATCACCGACCTGCTCCTGCTCGCGAACGCCCACATCGAGTACCACGTGGACAGCTCGGCGCTGCTCTCCGACATCGAGGCGCGCTTCGAGGAGATCGCCTCCGAGCTGGGTCTCAAGTTCCCCGTGGCCAAGAAGTTCGACGAGTTCGCCTCCTGCATCAAGAGCCTCTCCCCGGAGTACGTGGTCTCGCGCGGCGAGTGGTTCACCGCGCAGCTCATGGCCGAATACCTGGAGATGCCCTTCCTCGATGCCGCCGACGTCATGATCTTTCATCACGATGGCACGGTGGACATGGAGCGCACGGCGACGGCCATCCGCGACGCCGCGACGCGCCTGGGCAGCTTCGTCCTGCCCGGCTTCTACGGCACCACGGTGGATGGCCAGATCAAGCTCTTCCAGCGTGGCGGCGGCGACATCTCCGGCGCCATCGTGGCCCGCTGCCTGGACGCCGGCGTGTACGAGAACTGGACCGACGTCTCTGGCTTCCTCGCCGCCGACCCGCGCATCGTCGACGACCCGCGCACCATCCACCGCATCACCTTCGACGAGATGCGTGAGCTCTCCTACATGGGCGCCTCGGTGCTGCAGGAGGAGGCCATCTTCCCCGTGCGCGAGGTGGGCATCCCCATCCAGATCAAGAACACCAACGCGCCGGACAAGCGCGGCACCACCATCCGCGAGACGGCCGAGGAGCGCACCCGCGAGCACCTCATCACCGGCATCGCTGGCAAGCGCGACTTCACCGTGGTCCACATCCAGCGCGCGCACATGTCCAATGAGATTGGCTTCGTCCGCCGTGCGCTCACGATCTTCGAGCGCTACGGCGTCTCGATCGAGCACATCCCCACGGGCGTCGACTCGTTCAGCGTCGTCGTCCACGGCGCCGACGTGCGCGACACCATCTATGGCATCGTCAACGACCTGCGTCAGGAGCTCAAGCCCGACTCCATCAACGTGGTGGACGATCTCGCCCTCATCTCGGTGGTGGGCCGAAACATCGGCTGGAGGCCGGGCACGGCGGGCCGCATCTTCGCCGCGATCGGCGAGGAGGGCGTCAACATCCGCATGATCACCCAGGACTCCCAGGAGATCTCGATCATCCTGGGCGTTGCAAACGACGACTTCGAGAAGGCCATCCGCATCATCTACGAGCGCTTCGTGGCTGACGAGATGGTGGAGATGAGGTAGGAGGACGCATGGCAGGCAAGGTTGTTGCAATTCTCGGCGCCACCGGTGTGGTGGGCCGTCAGATGATGGACGTGCTCGAGGAGCGCGACTTTCCCGTCGAGCGCCTCGTGCCGCTCGCGAGCGCGCGCTCCGCGGGGAAGAAGCTCCCGTTTCGCGGGGGCGAGGTGGAGGTCGTCGAGGCCACGCCCGAGGCCTTCGAGGGCGTCGACATCGTGCTGGGCGCAGCCGGCGACGCGCAGGCGCGCGAGCTCATGCCCGAGGCGGTGGCACGCGGCGCCGTGTGCGTCGACAACAGCCACGCCTTCAGGCTCGACGCCGACGTGCCGCTCGTGATCCCCGAGATCAACGCATCCGACATCGCCACCCACAAGGGGATCATCTCCAACCCCAACTGCGCCACCATCATCGGCCTCGTTGCGCTCTGGCCGCTCCATCAGGTGGCGGGGATGCAGCGCGTGGTGGTGTCCACCTACCAGGCGGCCTCGGGCGCCGGCAAGCCCGGCCTCGACGAGCTCGTCCGCGAGCTGGGCTGCGTGGTGGCAGGCGAGGACGTGGGCGAGACGTCCCCCTTCGCCTACCAGCTGGCAAACAACCTCATCCCGCAGATCGGCGGCTTCGACGCGGATGCCTACACCTCCGAGGAGGTCAAGTTCGGAAACGAGGGCCGCAAGATCTGCCACCTGCCCGACCTGCGCGTGAGCTGCACTTGCGTGCGCGTGCCCGTGATGCGCTCGCACTCCGAGTCCATCACGGTGGAGTTCGACCGTCCCATCAGCCCGGACGAGGCGCGTGCGGCGCTCGCATCCGCCCCCGGCGTCAAGCTGGTGGACGACCCCGCGGCCCTGGCCTATCCGATGCCGCTCGATGCCGCCGACCAGGACCTCATCCTCGTGGGGCGCGTGCGGCGCGACCTTTCGGCACCTGAGGGCGTGCACGCGCTCTCGCTGTGGTGCTGCGGGGATCAGGTGCGCAAGGGCGCCGCTACCAATGCGGTGCAGATCGCGGAGCATCTCGTATAGCGTCCTTCGACGTCGTTCGAGGTTCGAGAAGAAAGGAAGTGCCATGTCGGCAGCAGAAGAGGTCGCCCAGTTCATGTCCGAGTGCGGGTTCTACTTCCTGGCCACCTGCGAGGGCGACCAGCCGCGCGTGAGGCCCTTCGGCGCGCACGTCGTGTACCAGGGCAAGCTCTACCTGCAGAGCGGCAAGTCCAAGGACGTCGCCCGCCAGATTGCGGCAAATCCCAAGGTCGAGCTCTGCGCGAGCAAGCCCGACGCCTGGCTGCGCATCACGGGCAAGCTCGTGGAAGATCCGCGCATCGAGGCCCAGGAGGCCGTGCTCGACGCCAATCCCGCCCTCAAGGCCATGTATGCCGCAGGTGACGGCAACACGGTGGTCTACGCCTTCGAGGACGCGACGGCCACTTTCGCCTCCTTCACCGAGGCGCCGCGCGTGCTGGAGCTCTAGCCGATGGCGCTTCCCGGCACGCTTCGCACTGCCCGTCCCGACGAGCTCGACGAGATATGCGAGCTCTTCTGGGAGGTGGCCGACGCCATGGAGGGCTCGGGATTCGACGCCTCATGGCGGCGAGAGCGCTACCCATCGCGAGAAGACCTCGCAGCTCCCCTCGAGGCAGGCGAGCTCTACGTGCTGGACGTGGCAGGGGAGCTCGTCGGCGGCTTCGTGCTCAACGGCCGCAGCGCCGAGGGCTACGCAGACGCGCCATGGCCGAGCGGCCTGCCCGATTCCCATCAGCGCGTCTTGCATCTGCTCGCCGTGAGGCCTGCGTGGCGCAGGCGCGGCATTGCCCGCGATCTCGTGCGGCGCGCGGTGGACATCGCGCGCGAGCAGGGGGCCGGCGCCTTGCGCCTGGACGTCATCCCCTCGAATCTTCCGGCCCGGGAGCTCTACGAATCGCTTGGATTCCAGCTGGCCGCCTCGACGCAGCTCTACTACGAGGACACCGGCACCATCGACTTCGACCTCATGGAGCTCGCCCTTTAGCGTCGTTGCTGGGGGTGGCTCATGCAAGCTGCAGAGAGATCGTAGCCACAGCTTGCGTTAGCTCGCGCCGCTAACGCAAGCTGTAGATTATGCATTCGCAGCTCCATGAATTCCTTCGGCTGCGCGTCTATTTCACTGCGCGGGCTCGCGCGTTGTCGCAGATGGCAATTAGGGCCAGCTTATGCCGGTCGAAGGCATTTCAGCGAACTGCTCAAATGCCGGGACAATCTTAGGATGAAACCAGTCTCAGAGGGTAACGCATTCACAGAGGACGAGGGCATATCTCATGGCCTGTACCTCGCGGTTGGCGATGACGTCGCCTCCGAGGGAAGGACCTACTCGTCGCTGCCGTTTATCGTGGGGTTGCCGAGCTGGGACTTCGAGGAGAGATCCTGGTGCTACGAGGTGATCGCGGAGCCCAAGCCGGGAGAGAGGGCGCCTTCCGATGACGCCCCCACGCCAGCTCCGACGCCATCTGCGGGCAAGTATATCTTGGCTAACTTTTTGCTAATCGCGATCCTCGGCATACGGCAGCGGACGAGGGGAAGAGGGTCGCGTCGGAGGGATGGCGATGCCGCCAGATCCAATCCCGGGCATGCGAAAAGCAAAACGGCTTCGGCGGTACGCCGAAGCCGCGGGAAGTGCCTGGTGGACCGGCAGGGATTCGAACCCTGGACCTTGGGATTAAGAGTCCCCTGCTCTACCAGCTGAGCTACCGGTCCTGCTGGTGCTTGAATGGGGTGGGCGAAGGGGCTCGAACCCTCGACCTACGGAGCCACAGTCCGTCGCTCTGCCAACTGAGCTACGCCCACCATGTCGCTCACCTTCAAGCAGCTTAGTTATCATATCCAATCGGACGCGGGATGCAAGCGAAAAATCGCGAGTCTACAAAAGTCGATAGCTGCACCACATGGGATGCCGGTTTTGCGGAGGAGCGCGCATGGAAGAGCGGATAGTGGAGTCGAGCACGCCCTGGCGGGGGAGAATCTTCTCCGTCGAGCTGGACAAGGTGGAGCTTCCCGATGGGGGAATCGGCGAGCGCGAGATCGTCCGCCACCGGGGCGGTGCCTGCGTTGCCGCCGTGCGTGACGGCCAGATTTGCCTGGTGCGCCAATACCGCATCGCCCTCGGTCGCGAGACGCTCGAGGTGCCTGCCGGCAAGCTCGAGGTGGGGGAGGATCCCCTCGAGTGCGCCCGCCGCGAGCTCGAGGAGGAGGCGGGGCTTTGCGCCGAGAGCCTCGAGCAGGTGGCCACGACGGCCGGCTCGCCGGGCTTCACGGACGAGCTCACGCGCATCTTCCTCGCCCGCGGGCTCACCCAGCACGAGGCGCACCCGGACCCCGATGAGTTCGTGGAGTGCGTGTGGATGCCGCTTTCCGAGGCCATCGGCAAGATCCGCTCGCTCGAGATCCAGGATGCCAAGACCGTCGTCGCCATCCTCGTCGCCGCGCGCGAGCTCGGGATGTAGGAAGCAAGCCAGCGCGCTGGGCCCCATTGGCGGGGCAGAAAACCATCCCTCAACGAGGTCTCGAAAAACGAATCCTGGGGATATTCGGAATCGACTGCGTTGAGGGCGGGTTTTTGGCTCCCGTGCGCCCGGCTGCGGCTCAGGGATCCCGGATAGTCCGTTTGCTGATTATGGAATCAATCTCATAGCGCTTTCGGGTTAGACTACTGATGTTGTGGGAATCGATGCGAGGGAGTCCAACCATGTGCCCTTCTGATGTGGCATTCTCCGGCATCCTGCTCATGGAGCCCTACTTCCAGCCCACTATCTGGGGCGGCCGCAAGCTAGCCGACGAATGGGGCTACGACATTCCCGATGGGCCGGTGGGCGAATGCTGGGCGATCTCTGCCCATCCCCATGGCGAGAGCCATGTCGTAGGCGGCCCCTTTGACGGGATGAGCGTCTCCGAGCTCTGGGAGCGCCACCACGACGAGCTCTTCGCCGGCGCACAGGGCGATCGCTTCCCGCTCCTCGTCAAGATCATCGATGCCGCCCAGGACCTCTCGGTGCAGGTGCATCCCGACGACGCCTACGCCGCCCAGCATGAGGACGGCAGCCTCGGCAAGCGCGAGTGCTGGTATGTCCTCGGAGCCGATCAGGGCGCCCGGATCGTCTGCGGCCAGAACGCGCGCGATGCGGCCGAGTGCCGCCAGATGATCGAGCGCGGCGCCTGGGACGAGCTCTTGAACGAGGTTGACGTCGCGCCCGGCGACTTCTTCCAGGTCGACCCGGGCACGGTACACGCCCTCTCGGCGGGAACGATGGTCCTCGAGGTGCAGCAGTCCTCTGACATCACCTACCGCCTCTACGACCACGATCGTCTCCAGGCCGACGGCACCCCGCGCGAGCTGCACATCGACAAGGCGCTCGACGTCATCGACTTCGCCGCGCAGGCGCCGGCCTCCGGGAAGGTGACGGCTCCCGAGGAAGGCGGCATCACCGAGCTCGTGAGCTGCGAGAGCTATGCGGTTCGAAGGGTGCGCGTGTCGGGCGGGCTCGAGCTCCCCACCCCCGAGCCCTTCCTCTGCGCGAGCGTCATCTCGGGTGCGGGCCGCGCATGCGGCACGCCCGTCGAGAAGGGAAGTCACTTCATCGTCCCCAGCGGCTGTGCGCAGCTCGCGCTCGAGGGGGAGATGGAGCTCATCATCGGCAATGCCATCTAGGCTGGAAATCACACGAAAGGCGGATGACATCATGGCACGACGCATTGGAGCACTCGAGGCCGGAGGCACCAAGATGGTTCTCGCAATCGGCACCACCGACGGCGAGATCCTGGAGCAGGAGTCCATCCCGACGGAGGAGCCCAAGTCCACCTGCGAGCGCATGATCGAGTGGTTTGCCGCCCGCGACATCGAGGCGCTGGGCATCGCCGCCTTCGGGCCCACGCGCGTCGACCCCGCGGCGCCCGACTTCGGACACATCCTCGACACGCCCAAGCCCGGCTGGGCGCACTTCGACTTCCTGGGCACCATGGCAGCAGGCCTCGGCGTGCCCGTGGGATACGACACCGACGTCAACGGCTCGTGCCTGGGCGAGGCCACCTTCGGCTGCGCGCAGGGGCTCGACAACGTCGTCTACGTCACCATCGGCACCGGCATCGGCGCCGGCGTGATGGTGGGCGGCCAGCTCCTGCACGGCATGCTGCACCCGGAGGCCGGCCACATCCACCTCGAGATGCGCGCCGACGATCCGGGCACCTGCATCTGCCCCTTCCACGACAGCTGCTTCGAGGGCCTCGCCGCAGGCCCCTCCATCGAGGCGCGCTGGGGCGCCAAGGGCGTCGAGCTGGCCGAGCGCGACGAGGTGTGGGACCTCGAGGCCCACTACATCGCCCAGGGCGTCGCCGACTTCATCCTGTGCTATGCGCCTCGCAAGGTGATCCTCGGCGGCGGCGTCATGAAGCAGGAGCAGCTCTTCCCCCTCATCCGCGAGAAGGTGGCCGCAAACCTCAACGGCTACCTCGGCTGCGAGGAGCTCAAGGACCTGGATTCCTACATCGTGCCCAACAGCCTCAACGAGAACCAGGGCATCCTGGGCTGCGTGGAACTGGGGCGCAGGGCGCTGGAGGCGTAAGAAATAACGGGGCGGCCGCAGTGGCCGCCCCGCAGGCACGTCGCTGGTGCGCTCGGAGGGACTCGAACCCTCAACCGTCGGATTAGAAGTCCGGTGCTCTATCCAATTGAGCTACAAGCGCACTCGCCAACAATTCTAGCCATTCTGCCCGCTGCTGCGGCACCTGATTGGTCGTTCTTGGTAGACTTCTATAGAAGTGCCGAGACGGCACAGGAAGGAACAACGCCTTGATCTACACCCTGACGCTCAACCCTGCCCTCGACTACGTCATGCACCCGCTGACGCTCGACATGGGCATCACGAACCGCTCCTCGCACGAGGAGGTCTACATCGGTGGCAACGGCATCAACGTCGCCACCATCCTCAACGAGCTCAACGTGCCCAACATCGCCCTCGGCTTCGAGGGCGGCTTCACGGGCGAGTACCTGCTCCACGAGCTCCAGGCACAGGGCATCGTCTGCAGCTTTGTCCACCTGGAGAAGGGCTTCACGCGCATCAACGTCAAGCTCAACGGCATCGTCATGTCGATGGTCAACGGCATGGGCCCCAAGATCCCGGAGTCCAAGCTCGACGACCTCTTCGTCCGCCTCGACCGCATCGAGCCGGGCGACACGCTGGTGCTCACCGGCTCGGTGCCCAACACGCTGCCCGACGACATCTACGACATCATCATGCGCCGGCTCGCCGGCCGCGGCATCCGCTTCGTGGTGGACGCCCCGGGGACGCTCCTCCTTCAGGCGCTTCCCTCGAAGCCCTTCCTCATCAAGCCCAACAACCACGAGGTGGGACGCCTCTTCAACGTGAAGCCCGAGACGCCCGAGGAGGTCCTGCCCTGGGCGCGCCTGCTACACGAGCGCGGCGCGGCCAACGTCATCGTCTCGTGCGGCGGCTACGGCTCGGCCCTCATCGACGAGGACGGCAACGAGCACATCGTGCCGGTCCCGCCCTGCAGGCTCATCGACGCGCGCGGCGCCGGCGACTCCATGGTTGCCGGCTTCCTCGCTAAGGTGGACGAGGGCAATACCTACGAGGAGGCGCTGCGCTTCGCCTCCGCCTGCGGCTCCGCCACCGCCGCCAGCAAGGGCCTCGCCGACCGCGAGCACATCGAGAAGCTGCGCGTGCTGCTCGACAAGGTGATCGAGGAGCAGGAGGCCGAGGCCGCCGAGGAGGCGAAGGCCGCGAAGAAGTCGTCCCCCAAGGCGAAGTCCGAGGGCGCGAAGAAGTCCGGCTCGTCGAAGTCGGCCAAGGGCAAGGCATCAAAGCCCGCCAAGTAGCGGGTTGGGATCGCGAGATGTAGGGGAGGGTCGTCTGCGTGCGGCCCTCGGCCCTTCGGGGTCATCTGGATTGGAGGAGCTCCATGTACGAAGGCGTTAACGCATCTGATGGCATCGGCATTGGCGTGGCACGCGTTGCGGTCGAGCCCGACCTCTCGTTCACCCCGTTCACACCCGATGACGCCGAGGCGGAGAAGGAGCGCTTCGCGAGCGCCCGCGACAAGTTCGTTGCCCAGACCGAGGCGCAAATCGAGCGCATGACCGAGACGGTGGGCGAGGAAGTCGCCGCCATCATGCAGGCGCATATCGAGTTTGCGACCGATGACGGCATCAAGGACATGGTGTTCGGCTCCATCGATTCGGGCATGTGCGCCGAGCAGGCCGTCTCCGAGGCCTACGACATGTACTACACGATGTTCTCCCAGATGGAGGACGAGCTGTTCCGCGAGAGGGCTGCCGATGTGGCCGACGTCAAGACGGGCCTGCTCGCCGACCTCCTCGGCCAGGAGCTCGTCGACCTCTCGACGCTCCCCGAGAATTCCGTCGTCGTCGTCCACGAGCTCACGCCCTCGATGACGGCCGACATCGACAAGGACAACGTCGCCGCCATCCTCACCGAGACCGGCGGCCGCACCTCCCACTCCGCCATCATCGCGCGCCAGCTCGAGATTCCCGCGGTGCTCTCCGTCCCCGACATCACGTCCAATGTGAAGAACGGCGACATGTGCATCGTCGACGGCACAAAGGGCAAGGTCATCGTCGACCAGACCCCGAAGGAGCTCGAGAAGTACCGCCTCGAGGCCAATCGCCTCGCCGAGGAGAAGGCCGCCCTCGAGGCCTTCCGCGGCCAGCCCACCAAGACGGCCGACGGCATCGAGAAGCTGCTCGTGGCCAACATCGGCAATCCCGAGGACGCCAACGGCGCCGTCGAGCACGATGCCGAGGGCGTGGGCCTCTTCCGCTCCGAGTTCCTCTTCATGGACGCCAAGGAGCTCCCGAGCGAGGACGCGCAGTTCGCCGCCTACCAGAAGGTCGCGCTGCGCATGAAGGACCAGCCGGTGATCATCCGCACGCTCGACGTGGGCGGCGACAAGGAGATTCCCTACATGAACCTCCAGGCGGAGGAGAACCCCTTCATGGGCTACCGCGCCGTGCGCTACTGCCTGGCCAATCCCGACCAGTACAAGGTCCAGCTGAGGGCCCTGCTGCGCGCGAGCGCCTTCGGCGACATCAAGATCATGGTGCCGCTCGTCACCGCCCTCGATGAGATTCGCCAGGTGAAGGAGCTCGTCGAGGAGTGCAAGGCCGAGCTCAAGGCCGAGGGCGTCCAGTTCAACGAGAAGATCGAGGTGGGCACGATGGTGGAGACGCCCGCCGCCTCGCTCATCGCCGACGACCTCGCCGAGGAGTGCGACTTCTTCTCCATCGGCACCAACGACCTCATCGGCTACACCATGTGCGCCGACCGCGGCAACGACCGCGTGGGCTACCTCTACACCGTCTATCAGCCGGCCGTCCTGCGCTCGCTCAAGCGCATCATCGAGTGCGGCAACGAGGCGGGCATCCTGGTGGGCATGTGCGGCGAGGCTGCCTCCGACCCGCTGCTCATCCCGGTGCTCATCTCCTTCGGCCTCGGCGAGTTCTCGGTCTCGGCCCCGTCCATCCTGCGCACCCGCAAGACCATCTCCCTGTGGACCAAGGAGGAGGCCGACGCGCTCACCGAGAAGGTGCTCAAGCTCAAGACCGCCAACGAGGTGAAGGCCGCGCTCCAGGCTGCCGCCAAGTAGCGTCTCGCTCGCAGATCTCAAACGGGAAGGCCCCCATTGCAATCACCGCAGTGGGGGCCTTCCTTTAACCGGGCAACTTGTCAGGTCGGGGCTTTCCCCAAGTGCCACGCAAGGGGAGGCAGGGGCGGTGTTTCGGGCGGGGGAGCGTGAGCAAGTCACGCTTCCACATACCGTCTACCGATGAAAGCTGAACTTAAATGCTATTCACGTGATAGCATTTCTTGACAAGGAGGCCGCCTTGGCTCCTATCTCACGACCATTTCGATGGAAACACGGAGGTTGACCATGGGATACGAGCAGACCTATCAGGAGAAGCTGGTTTCGGCCGAGAAGGCCGCGGAGGTGGTCAAGAGCGGCGATTGGGTTGATTACGGCTGGTGCGTCACGACGCCAGTCGCCTTCGACGCCGCGCTCGCCAAGCGCCTGGGCGACCTCAGCGACGTGAACTTCCGCGGCGGCATCCTTCCCTGGGTGCCCGAGATTTTCAAGATCGATGCGCCCGAGGAGCACCTCACCTGGAACTCCTGGCACATGAGCGGCATCGAGCGCAAGGCCACCGGAGCCGGTTATGGCTTCTATGCCCCGCTTCGCTACTCCGAGCTCCCGCGCTGGTACTACGATAGCTTCGACCATCTCAACGTCGCCGCCTTCCAGGTGGCGCCGATGGATTCCGAGGGCTACTTCTCCTTCGGGCCCTCCGCCAGCCACATGGAGGCCGTCTGCAAGATGGCTGACGTCGTCATCGTCGAGGTCAACGAGAAGATGCCGCGCGTCTTCGGCGCCGAGGACTCCAAGGTCCACGTCGACCAGGTGACGATGATCATCGAGGGCGACAACCCCGACATCGCCCAGATCGGCGGTCCCACGCAGCCCACCGACGTCGACCTCGCCGTCGCGAACCTCATCGTCCCCGAGATCCCCAATGGCGCGTGCCTGCAGCTGGGAATCGGCGGCATGCCCAACACGATCGGCGCGGAGATCGCCAAGAGCGATCTCAAGGACCTCGGCGTCCACACCGAGATGTACGTTGACGCCTTCGTCGACATCGCAGCCGAGGGCAAGATCAACGGCTCCAAGAAGACGGTCATGCCCGGCAAGCAGGTCTTCGCCTTCGGAGCCGGAACGCAGAAGCTCTACGACTACGTCCACGAGAACCCGGACGTCATGACCGCCAACGTCGGCTGGGTCAACGACGTCCGCACCATCGCCGAGATCGACAACTTCATCTCCATCAACAACGCCGTCGACATCGACCTCTTCGGCCAGGTCAACGCCGAGAGCTCGGGCGTGCGCGCCATCTCCGGCGCGGGCGGCCAGCTCGACTTCGTCCTCGGCGCGTACCTGAGCCGCGGCGGCAAGAGCTTCATCTGCATGAGCTCCACGTTCACCGACAAGTCCGGCGAGGTCCACAGCCGCATTCGCCCCACGCTTGCGGAGGGCTCCATCGTCACCGACACCCGCACCAACGTGGTCAACGTCGTCACCGAGTACGGCAAGGTGTGCCTCAAGGGGCTTTCGGGCTGGCAGCGGGCGGAGGCGCTCATCTCCATCGCGCATCCCGACTTCCGCGACCAGCTCATCGCCGACGCGCAGAAGATGGGCATCTGGAGGCGCTCCAACAAGGGCTAGGGCAGAGGGCCTTGAGCGGTCTTTCCGCATAAACCGCCAAGGCTAATTTGTCAGGCGTTACGCACATTGGCAGCACGTACAATCAAGTCGTCAGCAGGTTCGAAGAAGGGAGCACGTACATGAGCAAGAAGGTAGTAATCGCAAGCGCATGCCGCACCCCCATCGGAAAGTTCAACGGGACGCTGGCAAACGTCGGTGCGGCCGAGCTCGGCAGCATCGTCATCAAGGAGGCGGTCGAGCGCGCCGGCATCAAGCCCGAGCAGGTCGACCACGTCTACATGGGCTGCGTGATCCAGGCCGGTCTCGGCCAGAACGTCGCCCGACAGGCCTCGCTCAACGCGGGTCTGCCCATCGAGACTCCCGCCGTCACCATCAACGTCGTGTGCGGCTCGGGCCTCAACGCCGTCAACATGGCCGCCCAGATGATCCAGGCCGGCGAGGCCGACATCGTCGTGGCCGGCGGCACCGAGAACATGGACAAGGCTCCCTTCCTCATGCAGCAGGGCCGCTACGGCTACCGCATGGGCGCCCCCATGGGCAAGTCCGAGCTCGTCGACTCCATGGTCAACGACGCGCTCTGGGATGCCTTCAACGACTACCACATGGGAATCACGGCGGAAAACGTCGCCGAGCAGTGGGGTCTCACCCGCGAGCAGCTCGACGAGTTCTCCGCCACGTCCCAGAACCGCGCCGTGGCCGCCATCGAGGCAGGCGCCTTCAAGGACGAGATCGTGCCCGTCACCATCAAGAACCGCAAGGGCGACATCGTCTTCGACACCGATGAGGGCCCGCGTGACGGCGTCACCGCCGAGAGCCTCTCCAAGCTCCGCCCGGCCTTCAAGCCCGATGGCATCGTCACCGCCGGCAACGCGAGCACCATCAACGACGGCGCGGCCGCGCTCGTCGTCATGAGCGAGGAGAAGGCCGCCGAGCTCGGCGTCACCCCGCTCGCCACCTTCGTGGGCGGCTGCCTGGGCGGCGTCGACCCCACCATCATGGGCACCGGCCCCATTGCCGCCGTGCGCAAGCTCTGCGACAAGACCGGCCTCTCCGTCTCCGACTTCGACCTCATCGAGGCCAACGAGGCCTTCGCGGCCCAGGCGCTCGCCGTGGCCCACGACCTCGAGTTCGACCTCGAGAAGGTCAACGTGAACGGCGGCGCCATCGCACTCGGCCATCCTGTGGGCGCCTCCGGCGCGCGCATCCTCGTCACGCTGCTCTACGCCATGAAGGCGCGCGGCGCGCACAAGGGCCTGGCCACGCTGTGCATCGGCGGCGGCATGGGCTGCGCCACCGCAGTCGAGATGTGAGGTGCGGAGATGTCATTCGTCACCTGTGAGGTACAAGACCGGGTAGCCGTCGTCACGATCAACCGCCCGGAGGCCCTGAACGCCCTGAACCCGGATGTGCTGGCCGACCTCAAGGCCGCCTTCGAGGGCATCGACCAGGATGAGGTGCGCTGCGTGGTGCTCACCGGCGCGGGCGAGAAGAGCTTCGTCGCCGGTGCCGACATCGGCTCGATGTCGACGATGACCAAGGCCGAGGGCCAGGAGTTCGGCAAGCTCGGCAACGACATCTTCCTCTTCATCGAGACCTTCCCGCTCCCCGTCATCGCGGCGGTGAACGGCTTCGCCCTCGGCGGCGGCAACGAGCTCGCCATGAGCTGCGACATCCGCCTCGCGGCCGAGAACGCCGTCTTCGGCCAGCCCGAGGTGGGCCTCGGCATCACGCCGGGCTTCGGCGGCACCCAGCGCCTCGCACGCCTCGTGAGCCCGGGCATGGCAAAGCAGCTCGTCTACGCCGCCACCAACATCGACGCCGCCGAGGCGCTTCGCATCGGCCTGGTGAACGCGGTGCATCCGGCTGACGAGCTCATGGCTGCCGCCCTCAAGCTCGCGGGCCGTATCGCCAAGCAAGCGCCGATCGCGGTGCGCAACTGCAAGCGTGCCATCAACGAGGGCCTCGACCTGCCCATCGAGCAGGCCGTGGAGCTCGAGGAGCGTCTCTTTGGCGATTGCTTCGAGACGCACGACCAGCAGGAGGGCATGGGCTGCTTCCTCTCGAAGGACAAGCCCAAGCCAAAGCCGCAGTTCACGAACAACTAGCGAATAGGCAGTAACGGACCGGGGCCGCAGGCGCGGCCCCGGCGCGCAGAAAGGGAGCAATCATGAAGGTTGGAGTCATCGGCGCCGGCACCATGGGACAGGGCATCGCCAAGGCGTTTGCGCAAGCCGGCTGGGAGGTCGCCCTGTGCGACATCAAGCAGGAGTGGGCCGAGGGCGGCAAGGATAAGATCGCTGCCGGCTACGCCAAGCTCGTCGAGAAGGGCAAGCTCGAGCAGGATAAGGTCGACGAGATGGTCGCCCTCATCACGCCGGGCCTCAAGGAGGACCTGTGC
>CACZNT010000049.1 GCA_902782635.1 uncultured Coriobacteriaceae bacterium | reverse complement strand
TGCAAGACGCCCGAGGAGCTGCTGGCGCTGGCCAAGAAGGAGGGCTACAAGCTCACCGAGGAGGACAAGGAGGCCATCGCGGGTGGCGCCGACTGGTCGTGCACCAGCCTCGATTCCGGCTTCTTCTAAGCCGTAGGAGGCAACCCGGCAATCGTGTCTGGCAGATGGACGTGGCAGCTAGGTGCTTGCCCCCAAGCTGCCGCGCCTGACGTCCTTTCTTTCACCCTATGTGGAAAAGAGCCCGTCCCTTTTTCACATGGCTGGATGCTACAGCAGGTGGACGCCGGCGTCGCGGCAGGCGGTGACGGTGGCCTCGTCCCACACGGAGGCCTGCACCTCGCCCACGTGCGCCTTGCCCAGGAGCAGCATGCACAGGCGGCTCTGGCCGATGCCGCCGCCGATGGTGCAGGGCAGCTCGCCTGCGAGCAGCATCTTGTGGAAGGGGAGCTCGCGGCGGTCGTCGCAGCCGGAAAGCGCGAGCTGGCGGGCGAGCGACTCCGGGCTCACGCGGATGCCCATGCTGCTCGCCTCGGGGGCGCAGCCCAGGACGTCAGCCCAGAAGAGCAGGTCGCCGTTGAGGTCCCAGTCGTCGTAGTCGGGGGAGCGGCCGTCGTGCGGCTTGCCCGAGGCGAGCGCCCCGCCGATGCCCTGGATGAAGACGGTGCGGTGCTCGGACACGAAGCGCTCCTCGCGCTCCTTCGGGCTGAGATCGGGGAAGAGGTCCTCCAGCTCCTGTGCCGTGACGAAGGTGACGTTGCGCTCGAGCTCGCACTCGAGCTGCGGGTAGTACCACTTGAGCTCGTCGAGGGTGCCGCAGATGGCCGTGACGATGCGGCCGACCACCTCGTGCAGGTACTCGGTCGTGCGCTCGTCCTCCTGGATGACCTTCTCCCAGTCCCACTGGTCCACGTAGAGGGAGTGCCGGTTGTCGAGGTCCTCATCGCGCCGTATCGCGTTCATGTCGCAGACGATGCCCTTGCCGACGTTGAAGTCGTAGCGCTTGAGGGCGTGGCGCTTCCACTTGGCGAGCGACTGCACCACCTCGGCATCGGCGCCCACGGCCGGCACGTCAAAGCCCACGGGGCGCTCGACGCCGTTGAGGTTGTCGTTGATGCCCGTGGCGGGATCAACCACCAGCGGCGCCGTCACGCGAACGAGGTGCAGCGCCGCGCAGAGCTTTGCCAGGAAGACGTGCTTGATGCGCTCGATGGCGCGCTGCGTGTCGTAGAGGGAGAGCTGCGACTCGTAGCCCTCGGGGATGTCTGTCATGGCTGCTCCTTGCCTTGTGCCGTATGTGCTCGTCTGAAGCAACAGTTTAGCCAATGCAGTGTCGTGCGACTAACCGCAGGGTAGGGGTGTGTGGAATCACCCTCTGCGCCCTCTCACCGCATCTCGTTGGCTAGAAGTGGCAGGAATGTATGGTAAGTAGGCCGATATCCCAAGTAGTGGGCAATGTATCCCCAGGTATTGGGAGGCAGATACATTGCCATCCCGCACATTGACCATACATTCCTGCCCCTTCTAGCCAACAAACTTGAGCGATATGGAGACGGGCCGCCCCATTATCGGGTTCGTCTTAAGAAAAGACGATTGGCATCCCCTTTCCCGCTTGCTGGGTTGCGGGTCGCATCATACGCGGGGGATCGACACTGCAGGGTTTGCGTAGCTCTCGATGGGCAGACGCTCGAACGGGATGCCCGCATCGTCGAGCACCTCGCAGAAGGCCCGGTAGTAGACGTCCGATTCGAAGGACTGCGTGAGGTTGATGTGGAAGTGCCCTGCCGTCTCCGACATGAGGACGAAGAGCGAGGGGCATCCCAGGGGCGCGTTGAGGTAGCGCACCTCGAGGATCTGGTCGTCGTATCCGTTGGCGGTGAGGCTGCCGACGTAGTCTACGTAGAAGGTGTTTTGCGGGTTGTTCTCGCTTCCCGCCAGCACGCGGCTCTTGAGGAAGTACGTGGGCAGCATGGTTCCCGTGTGCACGAGCTTGTTCATGCCCGCATACATGCGCCTTGCCGTGCCATCTCCCATCCGGGTCTTAAGGGTCGTGCGCGCCTGCGCGGCAAGCTCGCCGACGGGAAGGCCCGTCACGGCATCTGGCGACATGTTTATGAACACCACCGAGCTGCAGTTCTTGAAGGTCTTCTCCGCACCGGGCACGAGCTTGCGCATCGAGCAGGGAATCACGCCTACGATCTCGCGTCCGTCCATCTTGCGCACGCGGGCGATGGCCTTGGCCATGATGGCTGCGGCGGCAGCTGCAGGCGAGCTGGAATTCTCCTTGCACCAGCCGATGAAATCTCCCGTCTTGATCTTCATGGGCAGGCGGTACATCTCGATGCCCCCATTGCCGGGCTCATCGAACTCGGGCAGCCGGAAGCGCCCCTCCTGTGCCGCCATCGCCTGGATCTCCTTCATCTCCTTGCCGGAGATCTTGAGCCTCTCCTGCAGCGGGTCGAAGAGCTCGCCCTCGTCAAAGGGAATCTTCTCGGTGTAGATGCCCGTGTCGTCGTAGGCCCGGCCATCCTTGAGGCACATGTAGTGGTAGAGCACGGCCTCGATGAAGCGGTTGAAGCCCAGGCCGTCGCAGAGGGCATGCCACATCGAGAAGTAGAGCAAGCTCCCCTTGTAGGCAACGTCAATCATGTGGTAGTTGACCTCCGCGCCGCCAACGGGTCGGGGACCGTCATGCTCGCCCACCTCGAGCGGGAGGCTGTTCTCCGCGTAGTAGAAGAGGCTGCCCTTGCGCACGACGGTCTGCCGGTGATAGGGCAGGCGCGCCAAGGCCGCATCGACGGCCTCCTGCAAGATCTTGGCGTCGATGTCCGCCGAGAGACGCACCTCAACCACATAGCTACATATGGTCTTCTTGATGGCGTAGCACTGGGTCGTGCCGCTGTAGTTGCGCTCCTTGATGATGAAAGCTAGATCCTGAGCCATCCTGTCTCCCCCCAACATCGTCGCCCCTTCGCGAGGGTGCGCCAATGGCTATCCGAGGCCGAGCGCGGAGAGGAGCCCGTTCTCGGGCGTCACGTAGCTTTCCTCGCCGCCGCGCTCGAAGGCGATGCCGTGCGCCGTGAGCTGCTCGGCGAAGGCGTCCAGGTAGATGTCGCTCTCGAAGGCGCGCACGAGCTCGATGTCGAAGTAACCTGCCGTTGCCGTGAGATAGAGCGTGAGCGTGCGGAAGCCGTCGTCGATGTTGGTGGCCTTGTAATGCACGGAGACGATCTGGTCCTCGAAGCCCTCCGAGCGAAGGCCGCCAACGTAATCGATCATGTAGGTGTCGTTGTTGGCGCCCTTGGCAAAGTTGAGCACCTGCAGCTTCTCGGCGTAGCTGTGCATCACCTGACTCACCTGCGCGACCGCCCCTCCCATGGCGTTTGCCATGAAGTGTGCGGTATCAGGGTTGTTGGCCTCGCGCAGGAGCTGCCTCGAGAGCTGGCAGCGCTCGGAAAAGCCGAGCCCGGCCATCTCGGCGTGGCGGTAGGGCAGGCGAAGCGCGCTGGAGGCGTTCTTGAAGGTGTTGGGGGTGCCGTACACCTTGCGGTTGGAGGCGGGCACGAGCGAGCCGAGCGTCTGGTCCACGTCCGGGTGCTGGCTGAGGATCGTGTCGGCCATGAGAACCTGGAGCGTGGCCACGGGCGAGCTCTTGCACGACTTCACGAGCTCCATGAACTCCGCCTCGCCTACACGGAAATTCACAGCGCGCATGTGGTCGAGCGGTGCCTCGTCGATCTCGGGCAGGTGGTAGTAGGTCTCGCCGAAGAAGTCCATCTCGAAGCCTTCGGGTAGCTCGTACTGGCGAGAATACGGGTCGACCTCCTCGTCCGGCAGCACGGGCTGGCCGGGCACGCGCAGGCCTTCCGCGGGGTAGTCCTTGCCGTCCTTGCGGCAGAAGTAGCGGTTGAGCACCGCCTCGATGAAGAGGTTGAGGCCCAGTCCGTCGCAAAGAGCGTGGAACATCGCGAAGCTCATCACGTTACCCTGGTAGGTCACGTCGACGCAGTGCCAGTTGGTCTCGGGGCCGCCCACGGCGCGCAGGCCCCCTTCCGCCACCTCGAAGGGCAGCGGGTTCACGGCATAGAAGAAGTCGCCGTCGCGCTCCACGAAGGCGTCCGCAAAGTACGGCATGCGCACGAGCACGTCGTCCACGGCCTCCTGCAGGATCGCGCCGTCCACCTCGGACGTGATGGCGACCTCCACCACGTAGCTGCGGTGCGGAGACGAGCGGTAGAAGTTGGTCGCGCCGCTGAAGTTCTGCTCCTTGACCTCGAACTCTGGTTGCACTCCCATTGCCATCCCCTTCGTCAGGCGTCCTCCAAAGCCTCCCGGCTCTTCAGCAGGAAGGACTGTATGTCCAGGTACTCATCGTAGAGAAAGTCCATGCAGTAGATGGGCTTGCCCTCGCGCCACTCGGTGTGGAAGTCGTCCACCGACCCGAGGATGATCTTGGCGCTCATCGACGTGTCGCGGCGCTTGTCGATCACGTACTCCGCGCCGCTGTCCGAGAAGGACACGCGCAGCCAGTCGGGCATGAGGGTGAGCTTGACGTGGATGTCGCCGGCGCCGGAATAGGCGTCCATGATGCGCTCGGTGAGCATCTCCTCCACGGCGAGGCGGATCTGCATGGCGCGCCGCTTGCCGAAGCCCACGGCGTCGGCGAGGCTGTCCACCATCCCGGCCACGGGGTTGATGGCGTAGACGACGTTCTTGAGCTTGAAGTCGAAGACGGTGATGCCGCCGGCGAGCTCCTCGTCGAGCTCGAGCCGATGCAGGCGCCCCACCATGTCGGCGTAGAGGGCGCGCTGGTCGATCTTGCCGTTGACGTTGAGCGGGAAGGCATCGTATTCGAAGACGTGCGCCGGCACCTTGTAGCGCGGGAGCCGCTCGCGCACGGTCGCGAGGATGCGCTCGGCATCGAAGTCGGCGTCCGCCTCCATCTGGACGCACGACTCGACGCTCTCGCCGTAAATGGGATGCGGCGCGCCCATCACCTTCACGTCGCGCACGCCCTCCACGGCGGATAGCTCGGCCTCGACTTCGGAGGGGGCGATGTTCTCGCCGCCGCGGATGATGACGTCCTTGAGGCGGCCCGAGAGGTGGAGATAGCCATCCTCGTCCAGGTACCCGAGGTCCCCGGTGTGGAGCCATCCCGCGGAATCGATGGGCTGCTGGTCGGGCGGCAGGCCCTCGTAGCCGTCCATGAGGAAGTCGCCGCGCGCGAGGACCTCGCCCACCTCGCCCTGCGGCAGCCCTTCGCCAGCAGACGTGGCGATGCGCAGCTCCACGCCCTCGACGGCGCGGCCGACGGTGGATGCGCGCAGCTCCACGAGGTCGGAGGGGCGCACCATCGTGACGGGGGCTCCCTCGGAGAGGCCGTACATGTTGATGAAGGTGGCGTTTGCGAAGTCGAGCTCGAGGCGCATCATCTGCACCGGCGTGGACATGCCGCCCGCGATGAGGCAGAGGTGCACGTGGGGGACGACGTTCGCGGCGAAGTCGTCGGCGGCGGCGAGGCTCTGGTACACCGCGCCGACGGCCGTGATGTCGCTCGCATGCTGGGCGTCGATCATGTCGACGAGCGTGGACGCGCGATAGTCGTGCGGCAGGCAGACCTTCGCCCCGCTGGAGAGGTAGACGAAGCTCACGAGCAATCCCAGGATGTGGAAGAGCGGGACGGCCACGCAGAGCGATGCTCCCGTGCGGCCCTCGAGGCCCGCCGCCATGGCACGTGCGTCTGCGGTGAGCGCACGCTGGGAGATGCGGACGGCCTTGGGCGCCGAGGTTGTGCCAGAGGTGAAGATGATGATGGCAACCTCGCCGTCCTGCTCGGGCGTGCGCTGATCGGGAAGGGCGGGCGCATGCACGAAGGAGCGCACGAGGCTGCCGGCCTCCGCACGCGCGTCGATGCAGCGGGCCGGGTCGATGCCTGCCGCCTCGGCCATGAGGGAGAGCGCGTCGTGGCCGCGCTTGGTCTCGCCATTGTCGCCGCACACGAGGAAGCGGGCGTTCGTCCGGCGTGCCAGCTCGGCAGCATCGCCGACGCCCATGCTGTAGTTGATGAGGACGGCGACGCCGCCAGCGCGGATGGCTCCGTAGAAGGCGACGAGCCAGTTGGCCGAGTTGTAGCCCCAGATGGCGATGCGGTCTCCAGGCTCGAGGCCGAGCTCGTGCAGGTGGGCGGCAAAGCCCGCAACGGCCGCGCGAAACTCCGCGTGCGTATGCGTGCCATGGGAATCGACCAGAGCGATGCTGTCGCCGGCGGGATCGCCTAGATAATCTGAGAAGAGCAAGATGGCCTCCAGGGTGGCATGGTTTCCCGAGGACAATTCTAACGCTGGGGACGTCGCTCGTGCCACCAATCACGCTTCCGTGACATATGCAGGGCGGCTCGCAGGGGCAGCCGGCGCAAAGGCGTCCGATTGGCCCGTCAGGCGCGCTCGGTGTTCACGAGGATGGTCCCGCACACGATGAGCGCCAGGGCGGCCACGAGCGAGGGCAGCTGCCCTGCCGGCACCACCTCGCCGAGGAAGGTTGCCGAGAAGAGCACGCCAAAGATGGGGATGAGAAAGCGATACATCGCCACGCGCGAGACGGGATTGTGCTTGAGCAGCAGCGACCAGATCGAGAACGCCGAGGCGGAGAGCGCTCCCAGGTAGAGGAGGATGCCGAAGGCCGCAGGCGAGCTCGGGGCTACGCGCCCTCCCGCCGCGAGGCCGCCCAGGCAGAGGGCGATGCCGCCGAGGGCGAACTGCCAACCGGTGAGCAGGAGCGGGTCGCCGCCCATGCCGTACTTGCGCGTGAGGCAGGTCGACACGCCGCCTGCCACCACCGACCCCAGGATGAGGCCCTCGCCGATCGCCGACCACGAGCCCACCATCCCGCCGCCGCGGAGCACGACGAGCGCCACCCCGCCGAGGCCGAGCGCGCATCCCACGAGCTTGCGCACCGTCAGCTGCTCCTGGCCGAACACGAGCGAGGCGAGCACGATCTGCACGAAGGCCGAGGTCCCCTGCACGAGCGAGGAATTCGTCCCCGAGGCGTGGGCGAGGCCTATGTAGAAGCAGGCGTACTGCACCACCGTCTGCGAGAGGGCGAGAAAGATGATGGGCGCCACATCTGCGCGGGAGGGGAGGGGGAGACGATGCCGCACGAGGGCGGTGCCTGCGAGCACGAGCACGCCGGCCAGCGTGAAGCGCATGCCGGCGAAGAGGAGCTGCTGGGCGGTGTTTCCCGACTCCACCGCAAAGAGCTCGTAGCCCAGCTTGACGAAGGCGAAGGCGCTGCCCCAGAGCGCGCAGCTCACCATCGCGAGCGGGACGTACGCCCAGAGGCGGGAGAGCGGGTGCGCGTCCCGTCGCCCGTCGTCGTCTGCCATATGAGCTGCTTGCGCCATGCATCGCCCCCGTCGTCAACCTTGCACAGTGTATGACAACAGGAACGGGCCTGGAGAACGTGACAGGAGGGGGACAGTCCCCAACTGTCACATCCGCTAGGCGACGTCACCGAGGACCTGGCTCACGATGTCCTCGGTGTCCATGTTCATGACATCGACGGAATCGGCCGGGTAAGCGAGCACCCACATGGTCCCGGTGGCGCCGCCGCCCTTGATCTCGACGGTGTAGGTTCCCGGATCGACTCCGGCCTCGGAGTAACCGTAGCCCTCGTAGAAGCTATCGGTGGACTGCTCCTCGCTGCCCTTGTAGGTGATGGCGCTCACCTCGTCGGTGCCCTCGCCGAGATTGGCCATGATGACGAGCGCCTCACCGCTCTTGACGTCGACGTCGATGCTGGCCTCCTGGTTGTCAGCGCTCAGGCGGACGGTGGCGCCGCTTGCCCGGGAGAGCTGCTCGATGGCCGGGCCCTCATCGGCCGGTGTCTCCTGCGGCGCGTTCGAAGCGCCGCCACAGCCGGCGAGCGCCAGGAGCAGTGCGAGGGAAACGGCGAGTGATGCGAAGAACCCCTTGGACCTCATGGCGTGGCTCCCTTCCCCGAGCGCCTCTCGTCGGGCGCGGATTGGCCTGCGAGTACATGCCTTATACGCACGCGCGACGCCTTCCGTCCGTCCGGCAGAGCGGCGAGACGAAGTGCCCTCGTCGGCGTATAAAATGAACGTGGGGAAACGCTTGGAGCGAAGGGGAGCGCGCGATGGGACAGGACAAGGGCAGGATCATCACAGCCGAGCAGCTGAAGCGGGCGTCCGAGTGCGAGTCGCGCGAGGAGCTGCTCGAGCTGGCGGCGCAGGAGGGCGTGGAGCTCACCGACGAGCAGCTCGAGCAGGTGTCCGGCGGCTGGGGTAGGAGCGAGCAGAGATGCCCCCAGTGCAACAGCGACCACTGCGTCTACGACAGCTTCCTGAGCATCTTCATCTGCCAGGACTGCATGTACGAGTTCTAGCCGCATCTTCCCCGCGAGCGGGGGGGCGGGCCTTCCGCCCATGGTGGGCGGACGCATGGCCTGCCGCTAGCCCATCTCGGATAGGAGCCAGGCGCGAGCGTCCTCGAGGGCGCTCGCGCTTTCCACATCGGGGGCGATGGGATCCTCGGCAAACTCCTCCCCGGTCCGCGCCACATCCATGCCCGTGGTGAGCAGGATGATCGCGCCGTCGTAGAGCGCGCGCATCGAGTTCGCGCTGCAATAGCCCGCGCTCGGGCTGCCGAAGGTCCGCGCGTTGGGAAGCCCGCGGAAGGCCAGCAGCGTCGCCTCGCCCGAGGAGGCCGTGCGCTCGTCCTGCAGAATCGCAACGGGAACGTCACCGAGCTTGAGCGCCTCCGCATGGACGGTCGAGCCGCCGCCCTCGGCCTTGCCGTCGGCGAGGGTGACGGGGGTCGTGTAGCCCCAGGCAACCATCTTGAACTCGAGGAGCGTGCCGTCGGGCAGCAGCGGCGACACGGCTGCGATCATCGGCCCCATGTCGCCGCCGGTGTTTCCGCGCAAGTCGACGATGGCGCCCCGGATGCTTCCCTGGTTCTCCTTCATGAACGCGATCGGGTCCGCGTAGTAGCGGCTCTCGACGCTCATGTCCGCCTGCGGGACCTTGAGGTACAGGATGCCTTGGTCGTCGAGCTCAAAGCTGGTCATCTGGGCGTCGGCCGCCTCGTCGGCGTCGCGCTTGTCGGCTGCGGGCGGCTGCACGGCCGAGTGCTTGCCGCCGGCAACCTTCACCGCCTCGTCGAGCAGGGCGTGGGCCTCCTCGTAGCTGGACACCGACTCCGCCTTCTGCAGGGCGTCGGCACGGGCCGCAGCCCACTCGTCGCCCGAGGCGTGGAGCCCGCCGTCCATGTAACCGATGGCGTCGGCGGCGTATTGCTGCGGGCTGGGTGGCAGCAGGTAGACGCCATAGCGCGGGCCGATGGTGAACAGGATGGCGAGCGAGGCGACAGTGAAGACCGCAAACAGGATCAGCGCTATGCGCAGGAGCATGCCGAGGGCGTCGCGTTTCATCTTCGGGCCTTCCGGTCGGGGTCGTACGTGCCCATTGTACGGTAGGGGCGCATCGTGCGCGGGGCAAGGGCACGCATGGGGCTTGCGCTTGCGCGGGCGGCATCATCGGCACCCACCCGCGACGTGCCAGTGGGCGAATTATTCTCCGCAGGTGAAGACGACAAGCTTCGCAAATTCGTACAATCTAGCGAACGTTCGCAGTTTTCCGCATGGGAGGGGGACAATCGTGGACCTCAACAATCTTTCCGACGAAGTCAAGGCCAAGGCACTCGAGTGCAAGACCGCCGAGGAGCTGCTCGCGCTCGCCGCCGACGAGGGGGTCGAGCTGAGTGATGACCAGCTTCAGGCCATTTCCGGCGGCATGGACTGGAGCTGCGCCTTCCGCGACTGCTCCAACAACAAGGGTTGGTAGGCAGACGCTGCCCGCATGACAAGGGGGACAGTCCCCCTTGTCATATAAGGTAAGACTTATGCGAGCGGGAGCCTGCCGTTTCCGCATTGGGGATGCTTCGCCGCCGAGTGACGCCGTTGCTCGATTTCTCGGAAATCTCCCGCATATCCAGCTTCTTCTTTGTTTATTGTGACCCCAGGTCGCGGCGGTGCCGTCGCGGCAGCTACGGGGGAGTAGTGGCGCGCAGGAGCGCGCGGCGAAGCCAACAGCAAGGCGCAATAGCGTCTGGCGAGCCTGAAACAACGAGACCCGCAGCTCGAGCCATAGGTGCTCGGGTTGCGGGTCTCTGCTTTTGGGGATTGCCGGGCGGGCGCCGAGGAGGGGAGGAAGCATGAGGAAACCCACCACCGGACAGCGTCTCAGGTACTGGTTCGACAACGTCATGTCCCAGGGAACCAAGTCGCTGCTCATCATGCTCGGCATCATCACGGCAGTGGTTGCCGTGATAGGCGGCCTGCTCAGCGTGGCCATGGGCGGCGCGGACGGCTCAGGCTCGGAGTCGGTGGGCTCGTCCATCTGGTTCACCCTCATGCACGCGCTCAACACCGGCGTGCTCGCCAAGGAGGAGGGCACCGTTCCCTACCTCATCGTCATGACGATAGTGACGCTGGTGGGCATCTTCATCACGAGCTTCCTCATCGGCACCATCTCCAACGCCATCAAGGAGAAGGTGACCGACCTCCAGCGCGGCCACTCCACCGTCATCGAGGAGGGGCACGTCATCATCGTGGGCTTCGACGAGAACGCCATCAGCATCCTGGAGGAGCTCTCGCTCGCGAACGCGAATCAGGATGATGCGGCCGTCGTCGTGCTGGCCAAGCAGGACAAGACCGAGGTGGAGGACGAGATTCGCGAGCGCCTGCCCGACCTGCGCGGCCTGCGGGTGATCTGCCGCAGCGGCCGGCCGGACAGCCCCAAGAGCCTCAAGACCTGCTCGGTGGACACCTGCAAGTCCATCATCGTCAACCTCCCGGACGACTTCATGACCGTGAAGACGATCCTCGCCAGCGAGAGCCTGCTCTCCGACGTGGGCAACGACGACGCCTTCGTCACCGCCGTCATCCGCGACCGCGACGTGCTGCACCCGGCGTCCATCGCCGGCGGCGATCGCGCCGAGATCCTCAACTTCCAGAAGACCATCGCCCGCCTGATGATCCAGAGCGCGCGCAACCCCGGCATGTCGGACGTGCTCACGGAGCTGCTGAGCTTCCGCGGCAACGAGATCTACGTGGAGCACGTCGAGGGCTGCGCCGGCATGAACCTGAACGAGGTGAACCTGCGCCTGCCCAGCTCCACCGCCATCGGCGTGGTGCGCGACGGCCAGCACATCATCAACATGCCGCCCTCGCAGACGATCCAGGAGGGCGACGACCTCATCTACATCGCCCACGACGACGAGTCGACCAAGCTGGGCGCCCCTGCCGAGCCCGACCCGAGCTGCTTCCAGGTGGAGGCCGACGCCCCCGAGGAGCCGCACCGCCTGCTGGTGCTGGGGTACAGTGACATGCTCAAGCAGCTCCTCGTCGAGGAGGACGCGCACGCGCCCGCCGGCTCGCGCGCCATCATCGCGGCCGAGGCGGGGAAGGTGGACGAGGACGGTCTGCCCGATGCCGCCGAGCTCAAGAACATCGACGTCGAGGTGCGCGAGTGCCGCATCCACAAGCGCCGCGTGCTCGAGCGCCTCGTGGCCGAGAAGCCCACGAGCATCCTGCTCATGGCCGACCCCGAGCTCGACGACGAGGAGTCGGATGCCCGCACCATCATGCTGCAGCTCCAGCTCAACGACATCGCCGACGAGATCGGCGCCGACGTCCCGCTCATCGTGGAGATGAACAGCACGCGCAATCAGCAGCTCTCGCAGATGATGCGCGCCACCGACTTCGTGGTGAGCAGCAGGATAACGTCGAAGATGATGGTGCAGATCGCCGAGGAGCGCCACAAGAAGACCATCCTCAACGACCTTCTGGCCGAGGGCGGATCGTCCATCTACATGAAGCCGGTCTCGCGCTACGTGCTGCCCGACAAGCCCGCGAGCTTCACCACGCTCGGCGCCTCCGCCGCGCGCTACGGCGAGATCGCCATCGGGTGCAAGCGCAACCTCGGCGAGGGCGAGTTCGAGATCGTGATCAACCCGCAGAGCAAGGCGCAGCTCTCGCTGGGGGAGGATGACGAGCTCATCGTGCTTGCCACGGACTAGTCTGACGTTGCGGGCATGACAGCTTGGGGATAGGCACCCAGGTGCCTATCCCCAAGCTGTCATGCCCGGAATGAGTCAATTGACTACGTCCCTATTGACTCATCAGCCAAACCTTATGCGAGCGAGAACCCTTTTTCATGTCAGGCAGGCCGAATGCAGGCGCATGGCAGTGCTACCATAGGCACCATGAACACCAAACGCCCCTCACATCCCATCCGTCGCGCCGCAGCCCTGTTCGCAGCCGTCGCCGTCACCATCGTCGCGGCGGTCTTCGCGCTCGCGGCGCCCGTCCTGGCATCCGCGCAGCCCCGCGCCGTCTATCAGACGGTGGAGGAGCTCGAGGGCGGAACCATCGCCTACATCAACGGCAGCGTGTACGGCCTGGCGGTGGCCGAGAGGGTCGACAACACCACCGAGGTCTACTACGCCTCGCTTCCCGATTGCGTCGTGGCCGTCGAGAGCGGCAAGGCCGACGCTGCCTGCGGCATCTCCTACTGCTGCGAGCTCGCCGTCAACCGCTCGGGCGGCGGCATCGCGATGGTCCCCGAGCTCGTGAAGGACATCGACGAGGCCTTCTTCTTCCAGAAGGGGAGCCCGCTCACCGCGCAGTTCGACGAGGTCCTCGCAAAGCTCGAGGCCGACGGCACCCTCGCCGAGCTGCAGGAGAAGTGGGTCGCCGCCTCCGACGAGGGAAAGACGCTTCCCGAGCAGGACTGGGACGCGCCGAACGGCACCCTCAAGTTCGCCACTTCGGGCGTCCTCGAGCCCTTCTCCTACGCGGGCCCGGGCGGCGAGGCTTTCGGCTACGACGTGGAGCTCGCCCTGCTCATCGCCAAGGAGCTGGGCTACCACATCGAGATCCAGATGATCGCGATGGACTCGATCTTCGCCGCCGTGGAGACGGGCAAGGTCGACTTCGGCGGCACGCTCACGGTGACGCCCGAGCGCGAGGAGATGGTCGACTTCAGCGAGGGCGTCATCGATGCGGGCATCGGCCTCATCGTGAAGGCGGATGGGGATGCGGACGACGGCGCGCTGCCCACGCCCGAGTACACGAGCTTCGAGGAGCTCGCGGGCAAGCGCTTCGGCAACATCACGGGATCGATTTACGGCGACCACATCGTCAACCATGTGCCCGACCACGGCGAGATCCTGAACTTCAACTCCCCGGCCGACCTAGCCGCAGCCCTCAAGGCCGGACGGATCGACGGCTTTGCGGTGGACGAACCGATGGCCCGCCTCCTCATAGCAAGAAACGAGGGGCTGACGCTCTTCCCCGAGCATCTGGAGGACAACGAATACGGCTACTTCTTCCAAAAGGGGAGCCCGCTTGTCGCGCAGGTCAACGAAGTGCTGGAGCGTTTCTGGGAAGACGGTACAATCGACGCCCTCGTTGAGAAGTGGATCACCTCCGCCGACGATGGGGCCAAGACGATGCCCGAGCAGGACTGGGAGGCCCCCAACGGCACCCTCACCTTCGCGGGTGCGCCGTTATTCGAGCCCATGTGCTATACCGGCGCGGGCGGCCAGATGCTAGGCTACGACGCCGAGCTCGCGGCTCTGATCTGCAAGGAGCTGGGCTACCGCCTCGAGTTCGAGAGCTACACGGTCGACGGCGTCATCGCTGCGGTCCAGTCGGGCAAGGCGGACTTCGGCGGCGACGCCACGACCATCACTGAGGAGCGTTCGCAGACGGTCGATTTCTCGATCCCCAACTATCACGGCGCGGTGGTCCTCGTCGTGCGCAGCGCGGAAGGCGAGGGCGGGGTGGCCGATTTCCTCGCGGGCATCCGCGACAGCTTCGAGCGCACCTTCATCACCGAGGACCGCTGGCAGATGATCCTAACCGGCCTCGGCCTCACGCTGCTCATCACCCTCGCCGCGTCCGCCCTCGGCTTCATCATCAACCTCGACCTCACCCTCCTGAGGAATGCGAACCCGACGGTCGACAAGCTGGTGCGCGCCTACCAGACCCTGATGAGCGGCCTTCCCATCGTGGTCGTGCTGATGATCTTGTACTACGTGGTGTTCGGCGCGCTAGACATCCCCGGCATCATCGTGGCGATTCTCGGCTTTGCACTCAGCTTCGGCGCGCAGGCCACCTTCAACACCTGGAACGCCGTGGAGACGGTCGACAAGGGACAGGAGGAGGCGGCGCTGGCCCTCGGGTACAGCAAGCTCGACGCCTTCACGAAGATCGTCCTCCCCGAGGCGGCCCACAAGTGCGTGCCGGTCCTGCTCGGCCAGGTGGTGAGCCTCGTCAAGGAGACCTCGATCGTGGGCTACATCGCCGTGCAGGACCTCACCCGCGCGAGCGATCTCATCCGAAGCCGCACCATGGAGGCCTTCTTCCCGCTCATCGCGACCGCCATCATCTACTTCATCATCTGCTGGGCCGTGCGGCGCTTTGGCACCTGGGTTATCGAGCGCTGGAATCCCGAGAAGCGCCCCCGCGAGATCAAGGGGGTGCGCCCATGAGTTTCATCGAGATTAAGCACCTGCGCAAGGAATTCGAAGACGCCACGCCCCTCAAGGACGTGAACGCGACCATCGAGCGCGGCGAGGTCATCTCGATCATCGGTCCTTCGGGCACGGGTAAGTCCACCTTCCTGCGCTGCCTCAACCGCCTGGAGACACCCACGTCCGGCGAGATCTGGGTGGACGGCGTCGACATGTGCGACCCCAAGACCGACCTGGCCCTGATGCGCCGCAAGATGGGGATGGTGTTCCAGAGCTTCAACCTCTTCAACCTCAAGCTCGTGGTGGAAAACGTCATGATGGCGCCCATGGACCTGCTCGGCATGGGCAAGCAGGAGGCCTACGACGAGGCCATCCAGCTGCTCGATCGCGTGGGCCTGAAGCAGCAGGCGCTGCGCTTCCCCTCGGAGCTCTCCGGCGGCCAGCGCCAACGCGTCGCCATCGCCCGCGCGCTGGCCATGCACCCTGAAGCCATCCTCTTCGACGAGCCCACGTCGGCGCTCGACCCGAGCATGGTCTCGGAGGTCCTCTCCGTCATGAAGGACCTGGCGAGCGAGGGCCTCACGATGCTCGTCGTCACCCACGAGATGCGCTTCGCCCGCGAGGTGTCCAGCCGCGTGTTCTACATGGACCAGGGCGAGGTGTGGGAGCAGGGTCCGCCCGAGCAGATCTTCGGGAATCCGCAGCGGGAGCTCACGCGCAACTTCATCTTCCGCGTGCGCTCGTGGGATTGGACTATCGATTCCGTCGACTTCGACTACCGCCAGATGGAGGGCTCGCTCGTCGAGTTCTGCACGCGCCAGTTCCTGGGGCGGCACACGACGAACACCGTGCAGCTCCTGGTGGAGGAGCTCGCCGCGCAGCTGCTCGTCCCCGCCGCCCGCGCGCATGGGGTGGAAAACCCGGACATCCGCCTCACCCTCACCACGGGCGAGGAGGGTCGTGGCGCCGTGCTCGACGTCGACTGTCGCGCGCTCGTCGCGGCCTGCGGCGAGGACCTGCTCACGGGTGAGGAGAACAAGATGTCGATGGACATCATTCACGGCCTCGCCGACGTGGAGTTCGGCGCCGAGCCGGGCCTGCTCTCGCTGCGCATCAAGTCGAACCGCTGAAGCTGGTCTCGCAAGCCATTGCCTTTGCGCGCTACTCGGGGGTGAGATCCTTGATTTCCATGATGCCTCCCGTCGGTTAGCTTGCTGCAATCTTTGATACGCACGAGACGGATATTCGTCTCTGGGCAGGCACGCGCCCCTGCGACAGCCTGCGCATCTCTTGTCCCACTCTATGCAAGGGATGGCGCCACTCGCACGTCTTCCTGGCAAAGGGCGGTCAAACGGCCAACCTCAATCGACTACAATGCGCGTATGGCGCGGGCGAGAAGGCCCGCAGCCGAACCGGCGACAAGAGGAGCTCAAACAATGACGTCGCGATTCAAGGCCATCTTGGTCACCCTGCTGCTCGCAATCGCAGCACTCTGCTTCCCCCTTGCCAATGCGCTCGCGCAGACCGGGGACGAATACGTCTTCGGCACGCTCGTCGAGTACTCCACCTACGAGCGCGGCAAGCCACTCGCAGACGGCTTCTACTATTCGGACGATTGGTTCTCCGAGAGCCCGGCGCAGCGAAACGACTCCCTCGCGCTCGTCTCCATGCAGCTCGTGGCGTCCACCTTCCTGGACACCGCGGACGCATATGGCGCGGGCCTCGGCGAGCTCGGATTCACCGAGATCGGATACGTTCCCCTCGACACGAGCCGCGTGGGAAGCTGCGGCTTCACCTGGGGCAAGAAGACGGTCGAGGCTGATGGCGAGAGCTTCGACCTCATCGCCGTCGTCTTCCAGAACTACGACCCGGCAGACGGCTCGGAGGGCTGGCGCCAGAACTTCACGATCAATGGCGAAGCGACATCGGGCGAGCAGTACGCCTATGCGCTCGCGGCCGAGGGCGTCATCGAGCAGATTGCGGCCCTGTGCGGCGATGGTCCCGCCAAGGTCTGGCTGGCAGGAGAGAGCCGTGGAGGCGCCGTGGGCAACATCGTCGCAGCCAAGCTTCCCGGTGTGCTCGGTTCGTCTTGCAAGGGGGTGTTCGCCTACACCTTCGAGGCGCCCGCAACGGTGGATGCCGCCTTCGTGGATGCATATGGTGCCTGCGAGCACATCCACAACTACCTCTGCGACGACGACATCGTCACGAAGGTTCCCCTGTGGGGTATGGCGCGCTACGGCAATCTCTACGAGCTCAAGACCGCCGAGACCGACGAGCGGCTCTTCGACGAGCTCGAGCGCATGGGCAGCCCCGCAAAGGATGCGGAGGTTGGCGATGCGCGCGACGTGATGGCGAGGGTCATCGGCGAGCTCGAGGCGCGCATCCCGACGCGCGCAGACTACTCCCTCATGAGGGTCGACGAGTTCGTCGATGCCGCCGGCACTCCCCGCACCGTGGCATATGGCTACCAGGAGATGTTCCGCAACCTCATGGGCTTCATCATGGGCGGTGAGCTGAGCGGCCTCTCGACCGATAGCGTCAGGGACAGGGTGGGCGAGCTGCTGCCCTACGTCACGGCGCTTGCCGAGAGCATCGAGGCCGAGCGTGCGGGCGATATCGAGACCTCTTGCGCGCGCTGCTGGGATGCGGCAGTTGGGCTCCACGCGTTTTTGGACGAGCTCTGCGGCGCCCCCATCAGCCTCAGCGACGTCGACATGTACGCCCTGCTCAAGCTAGTGGGACCGAGCATTGTCGACACGAGCTACGAGCCGCTTGGCGAGGTCGCCGAGGAAGACGTGATGGGCTACATCGCGCCGCTCGTCGAGATTGCCCTCTCGGCAAAGTCGATGGTGTTCTCCCATCACTTTGACACGGTGATCGCGCGCCTCAAGACGCTCGCGCCCGCCCCCGAGCTCGATGACATCGACATCCCCATTGACGAGCCGGCTGCGGGCGATTCCACGGCCAAGGCTCCCGAGCAGGTGCGTGCATACATCGCCTCGCTCGGCGACCACCTGAGCGCGGAGGCAGCCTGGGAGACCGACGCCGATTCTCTCGAGGACGACTGCGTGCACTACCTCACCGTCACCCTGCGCGTGAGCGGCCAGGCGGTGCCGGACGATTTCCAGCTCACCGTGAATGGGGCCGATCCCATCGCGGAGCCGAGCATCAGCTACGAGGCCGGCACGGACACCGTCATCGCTACCTACACGTACACGCTGGGCAATCCGTCAGATGTGACCGTCTCCTTCGACTCCGCCGGGCATGGCAGCTCACCCGCCCCCATGACCGTGCGGAAGGGAAGCGCACTCGCCTACGAGAGCCTGCCCGAGTTCCCCGTGACCGTGAAGGAGGATGGGGTCTCCTGGCGCTTCGTCGGATGGTTCTCCGAGGACGGCACGCCCTGGGACAAGGTCATCGCAACGAGCAATCTCACGGTTCACGCCGCCTGGAAGCAGCTGATCGACCATGTCGAGGTCTCGTTCCAGATTCCGAGCGTCGGCGATGCGCCCGCCATGCCTACCGTTCCTGCGGGCATGGGCTACGAGATCGAGCTGGTCGGCGTCGAGGACGCCTCGACCTACGAATACGTCGAGCGAATCGATCATCCCGGCACCTACACGCTCGAGGTGCTGATCAGGGTGAGCGACCCCGAGGCAATCGAGCTCGCCATTGAGAAGGATGAGTGGGATTGCCTCTACTACATGGGTGATGCCCAGGTGAACGGAGAGGCGGATGACGCCGTCTACGATGATGCCGGCGACTACCTCATCATCCGCTGGCAATTCGAGGTAACTGACGAGGCGCCTGCCGAGGTAACGTACCGCGTGACAGCGGGCGATAGGCAGTCCTGGACGAAGGGCTCCGGCAAGGAGGCCTCCTTCACCGCCACGCGCTCGGCAGATGACAGCCAGACCTACGGGCGCTTCACAGAGCTTGCCGTCGACGGAGTCGTCGTCGACCCCACATGCTACGAGGCCAAGCCGGGAAGCATCATCGCCCTCCTCAAGCCCGCCTTCTTGGAGACGCTCTCGGTGGGAGCGCACGCAATAGAGTTCCGCTTTGACGATGGGACTGCGAAGGGGACGTTCACGATTGTGGCGCCGGGAACGCAGCCCAGCAACGACCCGAGCAATCACACGCCCGCAAGCGGAACCTCCGCAGGCACGGCGACGAGGCCCGTCCAGACAATTCCGCACACGGGTGACGCCACCTGCACCGCAACGGCCTGGATTGCGCTCCTCGGCATGCTCGCGCTCGCCGCGGCATGCGGCAGCAGGCTTGGCAGAAAGGCTCGAGGCTAGGCTAAACGCAAAAGCGGAGGCGCCACAGGGGAACGCCGTCGGCTAGATGCTGCGTCGCGACTCCTAGGTGCTCAGACCCCAGCACACGTGGTGGTTAGCGCAATCGTCGGGATACATGACCTCCCACAGGGTCTCTCCGCCCGACACCGCCTCGAGCTGCTCGTCCGTGAGCTCGATGCCCTCTTCCCTGGCAAGCTCGATAAGCTCTTCCGACGTCTTGCAGGCAAGCGCCTTCTCACGCAGCTCGGGTGACACATTGTTGAAATCCATGGCTCTCCCTTTCGGTTGTGGTCATATGCCCGCGCTCAGCTGCAGCTGCACCAGAGCCACATCTTCGGCTTTCTCAGTTGAAGTTGAACTTCATGCCGCAATAGGGGCAGCAGGAGGGGTCGGGCTGGTTCTTGGGCCAAATGATCTTGTTGCCGCACACCGGGCAGACTGTAGACCAGTTCGACTCGCCCTCATCGTCCTCCCAGGCGCTTCCGCCCGCAATCGCGCCCAGCTGCTCGTCCGAGAGCTCCACGCCCTCGGCCTTGGCAAGCTCAATGAGCTCGGCGGGACTCTTTCCACGGGCCTTCTCCCTCTGCTCGGGGGTGAGATCTTTGATGTCCATGAGCGCTCCCTTCGAGATGCCTCCACCCAATTGTACGCACGAAATGGGAGTTCATCCTCTCAATCGGTCGAGCAGCGGCAGACGGAGGCGCACGCCGTTCTTTGCGATAGGAATCGTCCTCTTTCTTTCGCCCCCCGAAGATTTTCAGACCTCGAGGTTAGCAGCCGAGAGCACCCTTGAGGGTTATAGGACAAAAAGTGTGTAAAACCACTAGTCCAACCAGAACGGGTACGGATCCTTGTGGTGGAGCTCCTCCCACACCACACGATCGCCCCACTCCGGTCCCCCCGTCTTCCCTCTTTGGCTGCGCCGAGTAGGTCCTGTAGAGGAAGTCGATGTCCTCGTCCGTGGGCATGGAGGCGAGGATCTCCCTCGCGCCCAGGGGCTCCTCGGTGTGCAGGTAGCACCACCAGAAGACCGCCTTCACGCGCCGCATCAGGGAGAGCCCTCTGTGGTTCCTGAGGAGGGCCCTGAGCTGGGCGTTCACCCGCCCTCGATCCTGTTGTTGGTCGCGGGGAGCGGGCCCTCGCGGGTGAGGTCCGGGTCGAGGTAGGTGAACAGGGTCCCCTGCGAGAGGAGCCAGGAGAGGAACTCCTCCAGGCGGGTCGCGGTCGTGTCGTATCTCACCGTCTGGGAGGACCCGCAACCGAGGCATCGCCACCTCTGTCGACCGGAGCTCGTGTATCCGTTCTTCACCAGCTTCCTGCCGCAGACAGGGCACAGAACCGTCTTCATCCGCAGCTCCTCTCGAACGCAGATTTAACGGCTCTATTTTTGGGTTTCTACCTGCTGATTAAGTTCGAGTCTATACACACATTCCGTCCGAGTGCTTAAATTCCCCAGCCAGATTTAAAGGCACGAAAAAGGGGTGCTGACCTGTGTCAACACCCCGAATCTATACACACTTTTTGTCCTATAACCCACCTATCCCCTATCGGATTTTGGATAGCCGCTACGACCACTCCCATACAGTCCTATTGCACCACCTACAGCGATACTCAACATCGGGCCAAACGTCTCCGAAAACACTTCCCGGTCGCGTCCTTCCCGTCTCTACGTCATCGTGTTCCCCTTTGGGCGAATTCGGGCATTCTGGTCCTGTCGGAGGAAAAACTTGAATGCCTCCCGACATAGCCTCCAGCTGCTCATCGGAAAGCTCGATGCCGCTCTCCTTAATAAACGCCATGCGCTCCTCCGCCGTCATGCATTTTTTCGCCTGTTCGACCTGG
>CACZNT010000048.1 GCA_902782635.1 uncultured Coriobacteriaceae bacterium | reverse complement strand
GATTGCGCTCAACGATATCGGTGATGTACACCTGCTGGAAGAGCCCCCGCAGGTACTCTTCCCTATCTTACGCCCGCTGGTACGAGAGCGAAAGCGGCATACCGCCATGCATGACGTACTCGTCCCAGCCCTCATCTGCAGGGCCGTCGTAGGCGCTCATGAACTCCGCGAAGGAGAGCGGCCTCACGCGCACCTCATCGCTCCTGCCGCGGAACCTGGAGACGATGTCGGACGAGAGGAACTCCGAGTTTGAGCCCGATACGTAGACGTCTGCACCATCAACGTGCAGAAGGCTGTTGAGCACGTCCTCGAACTCGTCCACCATCTGCACCTCATCGAGGATTACGTATGTGGGCTGCCCGTCCTGGGAAATGCGGGGCCTGAGAAATGCCAGGAGGGCATCCGGATTGCGCAGCCGCTTGTTCGCGCGATCGTCGAGCGCCACCTCCACGATATGCCTCTCGTCCACGCCGCTCTCGATCAAGTGCCTGTGGAAGAGCTTGAGCAGCAGGTAGGACTTGCCACAGCGACGTATGCCTGTGACCGCCTTGACGAGTCCGTTGCCTTGGCGTTCGACAAGCCTCTGAAGGTAGCGATTCCTGGCAATTTCCATGGCACCCTTCACTCCGAATATCTGTGTAAACACACACTTTCTCGCGGTTAGTATAGCAACACGAGTGGAGACGGCACATTGACGATCGACTTGCCGTCGCCGAAATCGCCCCGCAAGTGCGCGTTAGCCCCCGCGCCCGCCCCGCACCCGCCTCACGCCAACGCGCACCTGCGCGTCCGCATCCCCGGTCGGGGGCCCGCCGTCGCCGAAAACGACCCGCAAGTGCGCGTTAGCCCCCCCGCACCCGCCTTACGGCAACGCGCACCTGCGCGTCCGCATCCCCGGTCAGGGGCCCGCCGTCACCTAATGCGCCTCGCAAGTGCGCGTTAGCCCCCGCGCCTCGCAAGTCAAAAGCCCTTTCGTGGAAGCTTCGTGAATCGACCCCTTCCCGATTTCCAGGCCCGCCTTCAACACGCATCGTACGCACTCCCCTAGACACCATCATCTGCCAGGCATTACGACAACGTTTGTCAGATTGAGTCAGACCGGTGTCAAATCCCTGTCAGCACAAGCGAGTATCCCTGTTAGACGTCTCTGTCACCATGTGCGCCATGGATTTCTTCATCGGACACCACCACGCCCTGCGACTCATCCGCGAGGTCCGCCGTTCAGACGCCCTCGCCCTCGTCCCCTGCGACAAGACGCAGGTCGAGGCTTGGCCCATCGGCAAGCGCTTCACTTGGCGAAAGCTCATCGTCCCTGGCATAGCCTCTCTCAGCCAATTCGACGACAAGCATCGCCCTTGCCTGCTCTCTCCCACGAGGTCGGAGCGCTTTAGGGCGCAAGGCGTCGACTCACCGGTCCTGTCTTCTACCCTACCCCATGGCGCCTTCCTTCGGCTCGTGACCAAGGGCCGTGAGGCCCCCCACATTCCGGGCGCCAACTACTACGTCGCTTCTCCGGCCCTGAGCATGGTATTTGCCGCCGAGGAAATCGGTCGGGAGGTATTTGCCAACAAGAGATCGCGGGAGGACGCCATCATCCGACTCGTTGCCCTCGCCATGGAGCTTTCCGGTCGCTACGCGCGCGACCCCGAGAAGCCGCACGTCAACCAATGTTTATTCAAGCGGCAACTCCTCGCATCTTCCGGAGATATGCTCCGGTTTGCAGAATCGATGCCTGGGCACGATGGCCTTCCCCTCGCGCGCTTCGCACTGCGCCTGGCCTGCAGCGGGTCGGCATCCCCAATGGAGACGCTTTGCTATCTCATGTTCTGCCTGCCCGCACGTTTTGGCGGACTGGGACTCCCACCTGCGGTTATGAACGTCCCTCAGAATATGAGGCTGCAATCTGGCGGCATCTCCCACCTTGCCCGCATGAAGCCCGACATTGCCTGGCCCGATCGACGCGTGGCCATCGAGTACCTCGGCGGCGAGGACCACGATGGCGAGACGCCGCTCATGCTCGATGCACGCCGCGTGCAGGACTACCAATCGGCTGGGTGGATGGTGTTCCCGACGACGTATGGTGACGTTCGAACGCAGCGAGCCCTCAACGCTTTCGCGCGTCACATCATCTTGGCCCTGGATCCAGTGGGGATCGAGGGACACTGGGAACGTGCGGGTGAATTACTCCGCAATCAGGCATTTCTCGAGCGTCAGCTTAGGACGCTGACGATGCTCTTGCCGCCCAAGCGTGACGACAGCTCTCCCGCAAGTGCGCGTTAACAAGGGCGGCTAACGAGCACCTGCGTGCCCAAAAGCTCGGTAGAGACCTTGTTTTCGTGAAAACATGTCGGTAAGTGCGCGTTAGCATCCGCGCCAACGGGCACCACAGGGCGGCGGCCCCGCAAGTGCGCGTTAGCATCCGCGCCAACGGGCATCACAGGACGACGACCCCGCAGGTGCGCGTTAGCATCCCGCGGAACACCATTACCCGAGAGCGTCGAGCAGTGCGTCAAGCTCGCTGTCGAGCGTTGCCCGCTGCTCGTCGGTCATCGGAGTAGCAGGATCCTCGAGCCCCGCGAGCACACCATCCCTTCGCCCTGCGACCTCGCCGTTACGCACCACGTAGACGTCCGGCACGTAGAGATGCGGCCGACCCTGCTCATCCTCGTCGAGGTACTCGCCGAACAGCTCGACGAAGAGGTCGTAGTCTTCCATGTCGAGATTCGACTTCCAGCTCGGATCGCGCCGCGTGTTGATGAAAGCGACCTGCACGCCGGCGCGCTCGGCGGCCGCGTTGAGGGGCTCCACCAGCAGCTCGCACCAGGGACACCCCGGATAGGCGCACAGCAGCACGAAGCTCTCGCCCTCGCTCATCATCTTGTCCACGTCGGCGACGCTCACGTCTCGATACGCGAGCTCACCCTCGTGATTTGCGAGGGCGGCAAAACCGCTCATGTCGGATGCCGGATACAGCGAGAGATCTGCCATCACGGCCGGCTCGCGCGGCGCAGCGGCAGTGCCACATGCTGTGAGCGCGAGGGCGAGAAGGATCGGAAGAAGTAGCTTTCGAAGTCTCATGAATGACATTCTAACAGGTGGGCCTATACCGACCTGACAGATGCTCGGCTAACTTGTCAGGTCGAAAAAAAGAGAATGCCCCTTGTTGGTCAGCGACGTCCTGCTCTCCCACGGACTGACTCCGCAGTACCATCGGCGCTCGGGGGCTTAACTTCTGGGTT
>CACZNT010000047.1 GCA_902782635.1 uncultured Coriobacteriaceae bacterium | reverse complement strand
GATGCCGCCGTCCTCGCCGGGCACGCAGTCGGTCATGAAGTAGTAGCGGTAGCCCTCGACGCCGAGCAGGTCGATGACGTCCTGCGGTGCGATGGCGTTGCCCAGCGACTTGGACATCTTGACGTTCTTGCCGGTCTCGTCGTCGTGGACCATGAGGAAACCGTGGGCGAAGACGTGGTCGGGCACGGACTCGCCGATGGCCATGAGCATGGCCGGCCAGATGACGCAGTGGAAGCGGATGATGTCCTTGCCCACCACGTGGAACTGCGCGGGCCAGCGGCGTGCGTACTCGTCGGCCATCGCGGGATTGCCGAAGCCCACGGCCGTGGCGTAGTTGAGCAGGGCGTCAAACCACACGTAGGTGACATGGCCGTCGTCGAAGGGCACGGGGATGCCCCAGTCGAAGCTCGTGCGGGAGACGGAGATGTCCTTGAGGCCGCCCTCGACGAAGCTGCGGACCTCGCGCATACGGAAGTCGGGCATCACGAAATCGGGGTGCTCGTCGTAGAGGGCGAGCAGCTTGTCCTGGAACTCCGAGAGCTTGAAGAACCAGCTCTCCTCCTCGACGCGCTCGAGGGCACGGCCGCACTCCGGGCAGAGGTGCTGGCCCTCGGTGTGGTTCTCCTCATCCGAATGGGCCACCTGTGTCTCGGTATAGTAGGTCTCCTCGTGGACGCAGTACCAGCCGTCGTAGGAGCCCTTGTAGATGTAGCCGGCCTCCTTCATGCGCTCCCACAGATGCTGGACCGCCGTCACCTGGCGCTCCTCGGTGGTGCGGATGAAGTCGTCGTTGGAAACCTCGAGGGTGTGCCAGATCTCGTGGAAGGCCGGGGCCAGGGAGTCGCACCACTCCTGCGGCGTCATATCGTGATCGGCAGCTGCCAGCTGCACCTTCTCGCCGTGCTCGTCAAGGCCCGTGAGGAACTTGACGTCGTAGCCCATCGCGCGCTTATAGCGTGCCATGACGTCGCACATGATGGTGCAGTACGCGGTGCCCAGGTGGGGCGCGGCATTGACGTAGTAGATGGGCGTGGTGATGTAGAAGCTGGGCTTGTCTGCCATGGTGCATGCCTCCTGATGGCGAAGGTGCGCGACGGATTTCGCGCAAGAGCCATTATAGGCACATGCCTGCCCAAAACATGACAAGAGGGACAGTCCCCTTTGTCATGACAAGAGGGACAGCCCCCTTTGTCATGTTTACATGAGCTCGAAGTAGCGGACGCCCGAGAGCTGCTTGATGTGGCGCAGGAAGGGCTTGCGATACTCGTAGCTGGGAAGCTCGATGCTCATCGTGGCGATGGGTCCGTCGCCCTCGATCTGACTCGAGCGCAGGCGCAAGTCGTAGAAGTTGACGTGCTGCTCCCGCAACGACTCGGTGAATTCGCGGACGCTCGATTGCGACTCGAACTCCACGTAGAGGTCGAAGTAGGTGGAGTGACGCCGCAGCTTTTGGTCGGCGCGATTGAGGATGCGCATGATGAAGAGCATGAAGATGACGCCCACGGTGGCGCCCTCGACGAAGCCGCTTCCCATGGCGAGGCCGACGCAGGCAACCGACCAGATGCCGGCGGCGGCCGACAGGCCGTGCACGCGGTTGCGGCCGGTGACGATGATGGTGCCGGCGCCGAGGAAGCCGATGCCGCTCACCACCTGGGAGCCGATGCGGGTGAGGTCGGTGCGCGAGTCGGGGAAGCGCAGCGCAACGTACTCGCCGGTCATCATCACCAGCGCGGAGCCCAGGCACACGAGGGCATGGGTGCGGATGCCGGCGTTATTGTTCTTGATGCGGCGGTCGTAGCCGATGAGGGCGCCGTAGGCCGTGGCCAGGAGCAGGCGCAGCACGACGGAGGGAAACGAGAGCTCCATCATGAACGCCTCAAGCGAATCGAGCATGGCCTGACCCCTCCCTTCCCTTGCGCGAACCCGACATGGCTACCCTAGCACCACTTCGTCGCACGGCACAAGGAGCCCTCGGTCACAGGCAAACGCGAGGGAGGACCCGCTCAATTTCCACACAGTCGAATGCGGAGAGGAAGCCGCCTACTCCCCCATTTCCAGGATGCGGTCGTAGACGGCCTGGCGGGGCAGGCCCGAGGCTGCGGCCAGGCGCTTGGCGAGCGCGCTCTTGGGCTCGCCGGCCTGGAGGCCCGCGCGTATGGCATCGTCGAGCTCGTCAGGGCCCAGGCCGGAAGCGCCCTCCCCCTCGCGCGTGCCACCCTCCACCACGATGACGCACTCGCCGCGCAGCCCGTCGCGCTCGGCGAGCATGTCGGAGAGCTCCGCGGCCGTCCCGCGCAGCACCTCCTCGTGCAGCTTGGTGAGCTCGCGCACGAGCGCGACCCTGCGCCCGGGCATCACCTCGCCGATGGCCTCGATCGTCGCGGCGACCCTGTTGGGCGACTCGTAGACGACCAGCGTAACGCCCGTTTTCGCAAGCTCCTCGAGGTCGGCCTTGCGCGCGCCTGCCTTGCGCGGCAGGAAACCCGCGAAGAGGAAGCGGCTCGAGTCGAGGCCCGAGAGCGCGAGCGCGCAGGTGACGGCCGAGGGACCGGGCACCACGCTCACGTCGATGCCGGCATCGAGCGCGGCGTCCACCGGTACCTGGCCGGGATCGGAGATGGCGGGCATGCCGGCGTCGCTCACGAGCGCCACCACCTCGCCGGCGGAGATGCGCTCGAGGATGTGCGGGGTGCGGCTCCGCAAGACGTTCTCGTCGGCCCGCTCGAGGCGGACGTGGATGTCGAAGCGGGCGAGCAGCTTGGCGGTGACGCGCGTGTCCTCGCAGAGGATGACGTCTGCCTCGGCGAGCGCGGAAAGCGAGCGCGGCGAGGCATCGGACAGGTTGCCGATGGGGGTGCCCACCACGATGAGTCTGCCCGCCACGGCCATCAGAGCATGTCCCTCTCGAAGCTCGACAGGCTGATGCGCGCATCCCAGCCACGCAGGCGCGCGGACGTCTTCCAGGTCTGGAAGAACCACGCGGGGCAGCTGTCATAGGCCGCGAGCTGGGCGGACATGAACACGCGCTGGGCGGCGATGCGCCCCTCGGGCGTGGAGGACGAATCGGCGTAGGGCAGCGCGCCCGACCACTCGCCCACCATCACGGGAAGGCCGCTCTCCCGCGCACGGTTGAGGATGCCGGCGCATTTGTTGACGAGCGAGCGCACGCCGGCCGGTCCGGCGGCGTCCACGCGGTCGGAGAAGCGGTAGAGGTGCGTGTCGAGCCAGACGCCCTTGAAGCGCTCCTGCGCCATGAAGCGGCGCCACGCCCCCGGCTGCCCGGCATCCGAGAGGACGACGATGGGGTCGTCGCCTGCCACGTCGCGCACGGCGTCATAGGCCTCGCGATAGAACATCCTGAGCGAGGACATCGGCACGCCCTCGCTCATCGACAGCCCATGGCGCTGCTGGGCGCGCACCTCGTCGATGGGCTCTATCCCGAGGAAGCCGTCGCGCCCCGCATAGCGCCTGGCAAGTCCGGCCACCACGTCGAGGAGGGCGTTCCTGCACGAAACGGTGAAGTCGAGCTCCAGCTTGACGCCATCGCTCGAAAGCGCCGAGCCCGGCGCGGACCCGATGTCGAGCAGTATGGCCAGGCCGGCCTCCTCGGCCCAGTCGAAGGCTGCATCCACGTGCGAGAGGCAGCCCGGGTGGACGCCGGGGAGCGGGCCCTGCGGCCCGAAGACGTGCCAGGGCACGGGAAGGCGCACGGCGCCGAAGCCGCGCTGGGCCATGTGCTGGAAGTCGTCGCGCGTGATGAAGCTGTTCCAGTGCTCGAGCACCGTGTCCACATAGCGCGTCCGCCCCAGCCGCTCGAGCAGCGAGGGCTGGTCGATGGCGCCCGTGCCGGCGAACAGGTCCGGCGTCACCCACTGCTCGAGGATGAGCCACCCCGAGAGGTTCACGCCGCGTATGGCACCGCCTGCCGCCACGCCTACCTCCTCCAGATAGCGCAGTTGTTGGGCGTCTCGTACATGTCCACCTGCGCCACGGGGAGCCCCTTCTCGATGAGGAGCTCGCCGAAGTGGCGGGCGAGGTTCTCGGCGGTGGTGCGGAACGGAAGGATGGTGAGCGAGAAGCCGTCGCGCTCGAGGCAGGCGATCGTGTCGTCGCCCAGCGAGCCCTCCTCGACGAGGAAGGTGTGATCGAGGCTCTCGGCCAGCGCACGCACCTCGCGCTTGAACACGCCGAAGTCGAGCACCATGTCGCGCACCGTGCCCTCGGTTTGGAGCTCCTCCTGCTCGAGGTACACGACGGCGCGCCACCTGTGGCCGTGCAGGTTCTCGCACTTGCCGTAGTAGTCGGTTAGGAAATGCGCGCTGTCGAAGCACGCCTCCGTCTTGAGCCCGTACATGGGTGACCTCCTCAGGAAGCTGTCATCCCGGCGCGCTCGATGACGCCGCCGCAGACGACCCTATCACCATCGTAGACCACCATGGACTGGCCGGGGGCGACGGCACGGATGGGCGCGTCGCTTTGGGCCATGAAGCGCCCCTCGCCCTCGGGCGACACCGTCACCTCGTGGACGATGCCATGGTGGCAGACGACGGCCTGCCCGCGGAACGCGCCCTCGGGAGCTGCGCCCGCGAGCCAGTTCGCATCGGCGACCCAGATCTGGTTTGACCCCAGGCGCTCGTTCTCCCCCACCACGACGCGCGCCGTCTGCGGCTCCTTGGAGAGCACGTAGAGGCGCCCGGGGCCGGAGATGCCGATGCCCTTGCGCTGGCCGATGGTGAAGCGCTCGATGCCCTCGTGCTCGCCGAGCACCTGGCCCTGCTCGTCGACGATCTGGCCGTGGCGCAGCGCTCGTCCGCGGAAGCGCTCGAGGAACGCGGGGTAGTCGCCATCGGGCACGAAGCAGATGTCCTGGCTGTCGTGCTTATGGGCGCTCGAGAGGCCGGCTGCCTCGGCGCGCTCGCGCACCTCCTCCTTTGAGGCAAATTCGCCCAAGGGGAGCATGAGGTGGGCGAGCACCTCCTGGCGCACGGGATAGAGGACGTAGCTCTGGTCCTTGTCCGCGGCGCGGGCGCGATGGAGCTCGGCCGGCTGGCCCTCAGGGCGCACCACCCGCGCGTAGTGGCCGGTGGCGAGCGCGTCGCAGCCGAGCTGCTGCCCCAGGCGCCAAAGCAGGTCGAACTTGAGGTGGCGATTGCACAGGATGCAGGGGTTGGGCGTGAGGCCGGCGGCGTAGGCGTCCGAGAAGGGAGCCATCACGTGCTCGGCGAACTCGTCGTCCAGATCGAAGGTGACGTGGCGGATGCCGAGCTTGTCACAGGTGAGGCGCGCACCCTGCACGTCCTCCAGGCTGCAGCAGGTGCTCTGGCCCACGACGCCAAAGCGTCCCGGGGCCAGAAGGCGCATCGTGGCGCCCACCACCTCGTGACCCGCCTCGGCGAGCTCGAGGGCGCACACCGAGGAGTCGACGCCGCCGCTCATGGCAACCAGTACCTTCGACACCTTGCACCCCCTCCCAAGCTCGCCAACCCCTCTACCCTACCATCAACAGACGGCGAGACTCGGGCGCGAGATGAAGTGGCTCAAGCTTCCGTTAGCGGACGACGCTAATTGCGTGTCGTCCTGAGCGGAGCGCCGGCAACTGCGTGTCGTCCTGAGCGGAGCGCCGCAGGCGCGGAGTCGAAGGACCTCAGGAGATCCTTCGACTCGCTTCGCTCGCTCAGGATGACACAGGGGGCTTCGCTCGCTCAGGATGAAAATGAGTCAATTGACTACGTCCCTATTGACTCATTTTCGTTAGCGTTGCTCGGGGACGGCATCGTGGCGAGATGGTTCTCCGCCCCGCGCGTCACCCAGCTCGGAGGCGAGCACGCCGGCGGCGATGAAGCCGAAACCCGCGAGCAGGCGCAGCGTGAGCGCCTCGGCCCCGAGCAGCACCGACGTTGCCACCCCGAAGGGAGACTCCAGCGCCGAGAGCAGCGACGACTGCGCCGGCTCGACGACGGTGATCGCGTAGTTGAACAGGGTGAGGGCGAAGGCTGTGCACATGATCGCCAGGAATGCGAAGCTCGCGAGGGCGGAGGGTGTGAGCAGGGCCACGTCGAAGGGGCCCTCCACGAGGAGCGCCGCCACAGCCGAGAGGACGCCCACTACCAGGAATTCCCAGGCGCTCACCACCATCACGTCAACCTCCGGGCCCCAGCGCGCGAGCTCGGCGATGGCAAGCGCGTAGAAGAGCGCACCTGCCAGCGTGAGGACGTCGCCGGTATTGAGGGGAAAGCCGTTGTCGAGGGCGACGAACCCCATGCCGACGAAGCTCAGGAGGATGCCCGCAACATGATGCGAGGCAGGCCGGCGCGCGCCCATCATCCGGGCGCAGAAGGGCACCATCACACAGTACGTCCCCGTGAGGAAGGCGCTCTTCCCCGGCGTGGTGAGGACGAGGCCGAGGGTCTGGAAGTAGTAGCCTGCCCAGGTGAGCGCCCCGTAGCCCAGGCTCACCACCAGCGTGCGCGCGTCGAGGTTTGCCATCACGCGCCTGCGGAAGACGAGAAGCAGGGCCAGGCCCACGGGGCTGAAGCGGATGGCGAGCACCCATGCAGGCGAGAAGGAGGCGGCCACCTCCTTCATCACGAGAAACGACGTTCCCCAGAGAAAGGCGCACAGGACGATGGCGAGCTTGCAGAAGGTCTTCGAGCCGAGAAGCCCCCGCAGCCTCTCCCCCATGCGCATGCCTCGCCCTACGAGCCGGAGCGCTTCGTGCTGCGCTTGGACGTGCGCTTCGTGCCGCCCTTGCGCCCGCGCCCGCGCGCCGGCTTGTCGGCCTTGGAGGGGCAGTCCATGTTGACGCAGATCTTCCAGGGACCGCGTGCCGTGACCACCTCCACCATCGGCGCGCCGCAATCCGGGCAGGTCTCGCCCGTGGCACGGAGCTCGCCTCGCTGGGGCAGCGGGTAGCTCGTGTTGCAGTCGTCGTAGTTGGTGCAGCGGATGAAGCGCTTGCCGGTGCGCTCGCTCTTGTGGGCGACGAGGTCGCCGTGGACGCCCTTCTCGGCGCAGGTAGCGCAGCTGCCGACGATGACGTCGGGTTCCTGGTTCGTGGGGCAGGCGGGGTTCACGCACTGCTCGTAGGCGGCCGAGCGGAACGGCTTGCACTTGATGCGCGGCGCGCCGCACTCCGGGCACACGCCCGCCTCACCCTCGATGGGATCCACCTTGACGCGCGAGGGCACGGGATAGGTGACGTCGCAGTCGGGCCAGCCCATGCAGCCGATGAAGCTGCCGCGGGTCTTGGCCGAGCTCTTCATCACGAGGTCCTTGCCG
>CACZNT010000046.1 GCA_902782635.1 uncultured Coriobacteriaceae bacterium | reverse complement strand
TCGACGCACGTGATGGGCACCACCGGCGGCAACACCGACGACATGATCGAGTCGCTCGAGCTCACCGCCGCGGGCCGCATCGACCCGGCCGTGATGGTCACCCACATCGGCGGCCTGGACTCCGCTGCAGAGGCCATCTGCAACCTGCCCAAGATCCCCGGCGGCAAGAAGCTCATCTACACGCACATCGAGATGCCCCTCATCGCCCTCGACGAGCTGCGCGATCACGCCGGCGAGGACGAGCGCTACGCCGGGCTCGCCGACATCGTGGACGCGAACAACGGCCTGTGGAGCCCCGCAGCCGAGCGCTACCTCCTCGAGAACTGGGTGGCCGAGTAACGCGACATTGGGGACGTTCGCTTTTGTCGCATTTTGCGACAATGGGGACGTTCACTTCTGTCGCATTTCGCGACAAAGGTGAACGTCCCCTTTGTCATGCTCTGAGGGAGGCACTATGGTGATGGAGGAACGCCGCGAGCGCATCGTCGAGCTCGTCAACAGCGAGGGCAGCATCAGCTTCTCGAAGCTCAAGCACGCGTTTCCCAACGTGAGCGAGATGACGCTGCGCACCGACCTCAAGACCCTCGACGAGGCGCGCCGCATCGTGCGCGTGCATGGCGGCGCCCGCTCGGTGGGCTTTGCCGTGGGCACCGACGACCTCTTCAGCCGCCGCGTGAGCAGGAACGCCGCGGCCAAGCGCGCCATCGCCGCCAAGGCCGCCGGCCTGGTGCGCCCGGACACGGCCATCTTCATCGACTCGGGCTCCACGACGACGGCCCTCGCCGCCGTCCTGCCCGACGTGCATCTGCTCGTGTTCACCAACTCGCTCACGGTGGCCTCCGAGCTGGCGCGCATGGAGCACGTGCGGACGATGGTGATTGGCGGCAAGCTCGTGCGGCACTCCATGTGCACCTCGGGCGGCACCGCCATCGAGTCGGTGCGCGCGCTGACCTTCGACCAGATATTCCTCGGCGTCACGGGCTACGAGCGCGGGCGCGGCTTTGCCTGTGGCCTCGACGACCAGGCAGTGTTCAAGCGCGCCGCCCTCGCGCAGTCCAACGAGCGCATCGCCCTCATGGACTCCAGCAAGGAGGGGCGCCACTCCACGTTCGCCATCTGCGGGCTGGACGGCGTGGACGCGGTGGTGTCGGAGGACGACGTCTCGGGCGAGTTCGCAGCCGACTGCGCCGCCGCGGGAGTGCGGCTGCTCTAGCAAGTATGTATACGCGCGCGCGTTGCCTTTACGTCTTGCATCCGCCAACGGCAATGTGGCGCGGTGACAGGCACCTGCCATGCCGTGCGCAATGCGTCGGGCGCCCATCACCATGTCGCATCGCCGTTCGCTTGCTGGTAAAATGATTCGGATACGCAGCTGAAAGGGAGACCACATGTGCGGAATCGTTGGATACACCGGATCTAACCAGGCGGCGCCCTTCCTCATCCAGGGCCTGCAGACCCTCGAGTACCGCGGCTATGACTCCGCGGGCGTCGAGGTCCTGAGCACCGACGGCGCCCTCCACGGCGTCAAGTGCGCGGGTCGCGTGGCCACGCTGGCCGAGCGCGTGGCCACCGCCAACCTAGTGGGGACGAGCGGCATCGGCCACACGCGCTGGGCCACCCACGGCGCCCCCACCGACAAGAACGCCCACCCCCACCTGGACGGCTCGGGCCGCATCGCCGTGGTCCACAACGGCATCATCGAGAACTTCCAGGTGCTCAAGCGCCAGCTCATGGCCGAGGGCCACCATTTCGCCTCCGACACCGATTCCGAGGTCGTGGCCCACCTCATCCAGGATGCCTGGGAGGGCCCGGCCAAGGGCGACCTCGCCGCCGCCGTGCGCAACGCCTGCGATCGCCTCGAGGGCTCCTGGGCGCTCGCCGTGATCTGCGCCGACGTCCCCGGCACGCTCGTCGTCACCCGCAAGGGCTCGCCGCTTGTCGTCGCCCAGACCGCCGACGGCGCCTATGCCGCCTCCGACGTCATGCCGCTCGCGAGCGTCACCTCGCATGCCCTCCTGCTCGACGACTTCGACCTGGCGACCCTCTCGCCCGACGGCACCATCCAGATCACCGACCGCGACGGTCGCACGATCGCCAACCCGCCGTCCATCGACATCGACTGGGACGCCTCCGCTGCCAAGCTGGGCGGCTACTCCGACTTCATGGCCAAGGAGATCTCCGAGCAGCCCGAGGCAATCCGCCGCCTGCTCAAGGACCGCCTGGGCAAGCATGGCATCGAGCTCGACGAGCTCTCGCTCACCGGCGACGACCTCGCCGCGGTCGACCACGTCGTTATCATCGCCTGCGGTACCTCCTACCACGTGGGCCTCATCGCGAAGTCGGCCATCGAGCGCTGGGCGCGCATCCCCGTCTCGGTGGAGTACGCCAGCGAGCTCAACTACAACGAGGAGTACCTCGTCACCAACCACACCCTCTGCGTGGTGATCACGCAGTCGGGCGAGACGGCCGACACCCTCACCGCCGCGCGGCGCATGAAGGGCATGGGCTGCAACGTCTTCGCTATCACGAACGTGCTCGGCTCCACCGCCGCGCGCGAATCGGACGGCACCCTCTACAT
>CACZNT010000045.1 GCA_902782635.1 uncultured Coriobacteriaceae bacterium | reverse complement strand
TCAACCACATGCAGTTCAAGGCCATCGCGTCTGCAGCTGCCGAGCTCATCAAGGACGGCGTCGACGCCAAGCCCGAGATCATGATCCCGCTCGTGGCCTTCGTCGAGGAGCTCAGCTACCTCCGCGAGCTCTGCGAGGCCGACATCGCCGAGGTCGAGGCCGAGTACGGCATCAAGCTCGACATCCCCATCGGCACCATGATCGAGCTCCCGCGCGCTGCCATCACCTCCGACGAGATCGGCAAGTACGCCGACTTCTTCTCCTTCGGCACCAACGACCTCACGCAGACCACGCTCGGCTTCTCGCGTGACGACGTCGAGGCCTCGTTCATGCCGCTCTACATGGACCAGAAGATCGTCAAGGCGAACCCGTTTGCCACCATCGACCCGGGCGTGGCCAAGCTGGTCGAGATCTCGGTCAAGGGCGGCAAGCAGGCCAATCCGGACATCGTGCTGGGCGTGTGCGGCGAGACGGGCGGCGATCCCGACTCCATCCACGTCTACTACGACCTCGGCCTCGACTACGTGTCCTGCTCGCCGTTCCGCGTGCCCATCGCGCGCCTCGCGGCGGCCCAGGCCAAGATCCAGGCCAACGCCTAACGGCTGACGCTCGCACTCAAAAGGGCTGACCCCCTTTGCAAGGTGATTGCAAAGGGGGTCGCCTTTTTGAAATCCCTATACTATAGGCCTAGCCGAAACGTACCTGAGGAGGCTGCATGGCGTCCGGCCGTGGAGAATCGAACATCGCAAGCATCCTGCGCATCGTCTTCTCGCTGCTCTTCGTGGCAGCCGGTGCCTTTGGCGTGTACTACGTGCTGATGCACGGCGAGCCCGAGGTCATAGAGGAGCCCGATGAGGGTGAGGAGCAGGTTCCCGAGCCAGAGCGCCTCGCCGACTACTCCTGGGAGCAGATTGCCTCCATCTCGGCTGAGATAGCGGCGGCCGGCGGGGGAGACGCCTCACGCCAGGTGGCCGCAGAGTATCGCCTCGTCGACGCCGAGGGCCACCTCACCTCCGACACCAAGACGATCTCGCTTGCCGACGGCACCAGCTTCGAGGTGCGCCTCATCGGCATCTTCCACGATGCGCGCGAGGACGGGCAGGGGAACGCCGGCCTCACCTTCATGTGCGTGAACGCCCCCTTCACCCGCGCCATGAACGAGAGCGACACCAACGAAGGCGGCTGGGAGGGCTCCTCGCTGCGCGCATGGCTCAACGGCGAGTTCTTCGGCCAGCTTCCCGAGGACGTCTCCTCGAGGATCGTCCCCGTCAAGAAGCAGACGAACAACACCGGACCTGCCTACGACACCTCGGTGGTCACGCAGACCATCGACAAGCTGTTCCTGCTCTCCGTGCCAGAGATTTGCGGCCCCGTGAGCTGGAACCTCAACGAGTACGGCGAGCGCTGGAGCTACCTCGACGGCGTGACGAACGCCGAGGGAAGCCAGTACCAGGCCTTCGCGGACGCGGGCGTCACCGGAGATGGCGACCCGTCGGGGTATCTCAAGCGCACCTGCGACAACGTCTACTGCTCGTGGCTCTACCGCACGCCCTACACCTATCCCGACCAGGGCCTGGGAGGCTCGTCCTTCTTCGTGGTGATGGACAGCGGCTACCCCCACAGCTTCTCGTCGCCGGTGGAGCCGCAGGGCATCCTCTTCGCGTTCTGCGTGTAGCCCCTGCTCGGTGTGCGTTTCGCGGAGGACGTCATCGTCCTTGTCATCTGCGCAAGCCTTGCGTATACTAACGCTTCGTGTGCAAACCTATGTGCCGCGACAGCGTACACGGCACCTCTAGAGCAGAGAACGAGGTACAAAGATGGACTACATTCGCGCAATCGAGCGCCAGCAGATGAGGGATGACATTCCCGCCGTCAAGGTTGGCGACAACGTCAAGGTGCACTACCGCATCAAGGAGGGCGACCGCGAGCGCATCCAGGTCTTCCAGGGCGACGTCATCCGCATGAGCGGCGGCAGCTCCCGCGAGACCTTCACCGTCCGCAAGATCTCCTTCGGCGTGGGCGTCGAGCGCACCTTCCCCCTGCACAGCCCCAAGATCGCCAAGCTCGAGGTCGTGCGTCACGGCCAGATTCGTCGCGCCAAGCTCTACTACCTGCGCGATCGCGTGGGCAAGTCTGCGCGCATCCGCGAGAAGCGCAACTAGCATTCGCAAAATCGCACTGCTTCGAAGGCCGCCTGCGGGCGGCCTTCTCCTATCATGTGAGGGTGACACGAGGCAGGCCCTCGAGCTTTGGAGGCGGCATGTACCAGGCATCAACCCTGAGCGCGCTCTCGCTCGGCTACACCCGGCCCGTCATCAGCGTGGAGGAGCTCCTCGCGCATGGCGACACCGGTCTCGGCACCTTCGTCGACGTCAACGGTGAGATGATCGTCCTCGACGGAACCTGCTACCGGGCGAAGAGCGACGGCGCGGTTGTTATGGTGCACGAGGACGAGCTGATTCCCTTCGCCGCCGTCGGCCACCTCCAGCCTGAGAGACGCTTCGAGCTCGAGGGCATCGGCTCTATCGAGCAGCTCAAGCAGGAGCTCGACCTCATCGTCGAGGAGGGCTTCGGCATCAACACCATGCACCTGGGCCGCATCGATGCCCGCTTCTCCAAGGTGAGCGCGCGCTCCGAGTCGCCCACGCGCTCGCAGCACGTGAGCCTGAAGGACATCCTCAGCAACACGCAGCGCGACTTCTTCTTCGAGGACATCGAGGGGAGCCTTGTCTTCGTCTACTATCCGCCGTACCTCGATGGCGTCAACGCCCCCGGCTGGCACTTCCACTTCATCTCGGCAGACCGCAGCTGCGGCGGGCACGTCTTCGACGTCAGCTTCGAGGCGGGCTCAGGGATGCTCGACAAGGAGAGCAGCCTCGAGATCCAGCTGCCGAAGGACCCCGGCTTCGACACCTACGACCTCTCGTCTGCCTCGCAGGAGGAGATTCGCCAGGTGGAGCAGGGCACGGGCGACGCGGCTGGGAAGGGCGCCTAGATGCCGCGTGCCACGGAGAACGCCGCGCAGATCGCAGCACTCATCTCAAGCGCACCGCTCGAGGAGGTCGAGCGGCTTTGCCTTCGCTATGAGGACGATCCGCGCAAGCAGGTGATCTCCGCGGTGGCATCGGCGCGCCGTCGCCTCGAGGCCCATGCGGCCGAGATGGAGCGCGTGGGAGAGCTCTACCGATTCCAGCGCGAGGTGGGCGGGGATGGCGTCATCCTCGGTGTCGATGAGGTGGGGCGCGGCTCTGTCGCAGGTCCGCTCACGGTGTGTGCGGTCCTGCTCCCCGAAGATCCCCAGATTGCCGGCCTCAACGACTCGAAGCAGCTCTCGCCGGCGAAGCGCGAGCGCATCGCCGAGGAGATCTCGAAGGTGGCGCTTGCCATCGGCATCGCCCACATCGAGCCTGAGTCCATCGATGCCCTCGGCATGGCCCAATGCCTGCGCATGGCCGTCATCCAGGCCGTGCAGGACAGCGGGGTGGAGCCGGATTGCGTGCTCATGGACGGAAACCCGCTCTACGCCCATGAGCGGGAGCGCAGCATGGTCAAGGGCGATGCGAAGTGCGCGAGCATTGCCGCCGCATCCATCTTCGCCAAGGTGACGCGTGATGCGCTGATGATGGACCTCGACGCCTCCTATCCGGCCTACCACTTCGCCCAGAACAAGGGCTATGCGGCCG
>CACZNT010000044.1 GCA_902782635.1 uncultured Coriobacteriaceae bacterium | reverse complement strand
TGGATCGACCAGATGTACGCTCCGCTGCAGTCCCCGCAGAACAACTGGGGCACCTATGGCGAGGATGACGACTTCGACATCTTCGTCCTCGGCAAGAACGACAAGGGCGAGGACATGCTGCAGCACGCCCCGCTCGGCGATGCCTCTCCGGTCGAGGTCCGCGAGGCCGAGTGCGTCGGCGGCCCGCTGGCCATCCTCGACAGCTACTACGGCGTCTACGTCACCTGCCCGGACGATGCCCAGTATCGCCTCGACTGGATTAAGGACATCTACACCCCGGACATGAAGGGCAAGTACTGCTACCCCAACGTGTTCATGACCACCGAGGACACCACCACCGTGTCCAACCTGATGGCCGACATCCAGAAGTGCATCAACACCTTCAAGTCCGACGCCGTGATGAACGGCTTCAACGACGCCAGCTGGGAGAGCTTCCAGAACGATCTCGCCTCCTACGGCATCGACCAGTTCATCGAGATCCACCAGAAGTACCTGGATGCCTTCCTCGCCCAGTAGGCGAGCATCCAAGCCCCTGCCGCCCGGGGCGCATGAGCCCCGGGCAAGGCGGGAGGGCACGAGCCCGATTCGCACGCGAGAGAGCCGATAGAACGAGAGGGGAGGGGACATGCACCAGCCAATGAGGAGCAGGCAGCTCTGGGAGGCTCGTCAGTACGAGAGCCACTACAGCCAGTTCGTCGAAGAGGAGGCGCGTTCCGCCTTCCACCTCACGCCCTATGTGGGCTGGATGAACGACCCCAACGGCTTCTCGTTCCACGAGGGCAAGTACCACCTGTTCTACCAGTACAACCCCTACGCGGCCGAGTGGGGCCCCATGCACTGGGGCCACGCCGTGAGCAAGGACATGCTCCACTGGGAGCACCTCCCGGCGGCGCTCTCGCCCGAGATGCCCTACGAGAGCTCGGGCGGCTGCTTCTCCGGAAGCGCGCTCGTCCTCCCCGACGGACGCCATCTGCTCATGTACACCGGCGTCTCCGCCGGCGGCTTCAAGCGGGACGGCAGCCTGATCGACATCCAGCAGCAGTGCATCGCCATCGGCGATGGCCTCGACTACGAGAAGTACGAGCACAATCCGGTCATCTCGGCCGACACCATTCCCGAGGGCGCCAATTCCGAGCACTTCCGCGACCCGAAGGTCTGGCAGGAGCCGGATGGCAGCTACCGCTGCGTCGTGGCCGTGCTCGGAGCCGACGGCAGCGGACAGATCCTGCTCTACTCGAGCAAGGATGCCCTCAGCTGGAAGGCGGAGGGCGTGCTCGCCAGCAATCGCGGGCGCTACGGCGTCATGTGGGAGTGCCCCGACTTCTTCGAGCTCGACGGCAAGCACGTGCTGCTCGTGAGCCCGCAGGACATGCTTCCCGAGGGACACGACTTCCACGGCGGCAACAACGTCATCTGCCTCATCGGCCACATGGACGAGGAGACGGGCGAGTTCGTTGAGGAGAACGTCCACACCGTCGACCACGGCATCGACTTCTACGCAACGCAGACCATGCTCGCGCCCGACGGCAGGCGCGTGATGGTGGCCTGGATGCAGAACTGGGACACGGTGCTGGCGAAGCACCCGCAGTCGCGCATCTTCGGCCAGATGTCCGTCCCGCGCGAGCTCGCCATCCGCGATGGCCGCCTCATCCAGCAGCCCATCCGCGAGCTGGAGGGTCTGCGCGGCGAGCGCGTCGTCCACGAGGGCGTGAGCCTCAAGGACGGCTCCATCGCGCTCGAGGGTGTCGAGGGCCGCTGCGTCGACCTCACCGTGAACGTGCGTCCCAAGGACCCGACCAAGCCCTTCCGCGAGTTCGGCATCTGGGTGGCGCGCGACGAGAACGTCCACACCTCGTTCAGGTACCGCCCCGAGAAGGGCGAGATCAAGGTGAACCGCACGAGGTCGGGCTCGCGTCGCGCTGTGCTCCACCACCGCAAGTGCATCGTCGACGGCGAGCGCAACGAGCTCTCCGTCCGCATCATCATCGACCGCCACAGCGCCGAGTTCTTCGTCAACGGCGGCGAGCGCACCATCAGCATCACCATCCCCACGAGCCTCGACGCGCAGGGCATCTCGTTCTACGCGGAGGGCGACGTCGTGCTGGATGTCGAGAAGTACGACCTGGATACGGCCAACGAAAGCGCCATCGGATAGAAAGGCAGGGGCGCCATGTCTGAAGTGATTCTCAAGGACATCAAGAAGGTCTATGAGAACGGCTACGTCGGTACGCATGACGTGAACCTCACGATTGCCGACAAGGAGTTCATCGTCCTGGTTGGCCCCTCCGGCTGCGGCAAGTCCACCACGCTGCGCATGGTTGCCGGCCTCGAGGAGATCACCGACGGCGAGCTCTACATCGACGGCAAGCTCATGAACGACGTCGCCCCGAAGGACCGCGACATCGCCATGGTCTTCCAGAGC
>CACZNT010000043.1 GCA_902782635.1 uncultured Coriobacteriaceae bacterium | reverse complement strand
GATGCCGCGCGAGGCGCGTCTCCGTGCATGCGCGGGGGAGTCCCCGCGACCCCTGGCCGCAAGCGGCCAAAAGCTAAGGGCATCCGCTCCACCGGATGCCGTTGGAAAGGAATGGTTGCGATGAAGCAGCGAGTGCTCGCGCTCCGCATCGAGCAGGATGCTTATGACATGCTCGTGCGACTTGCGAAGATTTCCGGATACAAGACGGTTTCCGCCTACGCCCGTGCGGCCCTGAAGGCCACCACGCCCATCGTCAGGAATGAGCAGAAGTTGCCCACCGTCGCCGTGCTCGACAGGCGGGTCTATGCGCATCTTCTGACCGAGCTGAGGATCCAGGGCCGCAATCTGAATCAGGCCACGGCGGCCCTCCAGGAGATAGCCAACCTCATCAAGTTCGTCGCCTCGCGCGACCGCTGGGACCCCCAGACATCCTTCTTCATCGACGCCTCTCTGAGGCCCGTTCCGGACCTTCTGAAGGAGTCCCATGAGATCGCGCGGGAGCAGACGGCGCTCATGAAGGAGCTTGCCGAGAGGGCACAGGCCATGATCGACGAGCCCCTCGCGAAGGACGGCCACAGTGCCTAATCTGAAGCGGATCAACGGGCACACATCCGTGCGCAAGCCGATCCTCTATCTCGTCCGCGAGGGTCGGGCGCTCGCCACCGATTGCGTCAATTGCGAGTGGATGGACGAGGAGGGAAGGCCCGTCTGGGAACAGATGGACGAGACCCGAAAGCTCTTCGGGAACGACGGCTCGGTCAACGGGAATCCGGTGCGGAGGTACATGCACGTCGTCATCTCACCCGACCCGCGCGATGCCGTGAGCCTGGACCAGATCCGAGAGCTCGCAACGCGATGGGTCGGCGAGTGCTTCGAGGGCCACGAGGCATTCATCGCATACCACAACGACAACGAATCCAAGATCCTGCACGCGCATCTGATCATCAACAACACCGACACCAGCACGGGCGAGCGGATGAGCCTCAAGACGCGCGGGGCGGGCAATCGGAGGCTCGACGACGTCCTGCAGCGGATCTCGAGGGAGATGGGCCTCAGGAGCTTCCTGGCCGAGCATGACGAGCAGACGGCGGTGGACGCCGCTGGGCTCTACGATGGCCGTGGGGTCCCGGGCCGGCCCCGCCAGGCGGAGCCGCGCGGCAGGGGAGAGGAGGCCATCTCCGCTCGCGATGGCTACGTGTGGAAGGACGACATTCGAGACCGCGTGCGCGCGGCGATCCTGCTTTCTCGGACGACCGACGAGTTCGTCTGGTCGTGCGCGGCCATGGGAATCAACGTGAGCGTGTCCGCGTCGAACAGGCGCAAGGGCGAATGGGTCTTCGAGCTTGACGGCCATCCCACGTGGCGCGTCTCCGGCGCGCGCCTGGGCGGAGGCACCTCCCGCTTCATGATCGAGCGCGCGCTCGCTGACGCCCGCACCCACGCCCGAGCGCGACCGCCCGAAGCACGAGCACGCGCCATTAGGGATGCCGTTGCCGGCCTGGGCCGCGAGGGCAGTCGCATGCGGTATCTGGGAACGGTGAGGGGCAATGACGTCACCGCGAGGGACGTGGCGTCGATGCTCGAGCTCGCCATCCGCGAGGACATCCGCTCGTTCGAGGACTTCGAGGAGGTCGCAAAGGCGGCTCCTGCATCCACGAAGCGCGAGGCGTTCGCGGCCCTGCGACTTGCGAGGGACCTGGGATGCTTCCCCGAGAAGAGGGGGCGCGCGGATGGCACGAGGGCGCCAATCGGGCGCTTCACCGACGAGCAGAGGGATGCGAACCGAAGGGGCGAGGACAAGAAGGGCAAAGAGCGCATGGGCCACGTCGGCACCGAGAGTGCCGACAGGGGTCCTGAGACCAGGAGAAGGGATAGATGATGAGGATCAGAATCGAGTACGAGAGCGGGCTCATGGAGGTCTTGAGCACGGAGGGCGAGGCCGCGCTTTCCTCAGACGTCCTGGCCGCCGCCGAGCTTGCGGCGGGGGCGACGAAGTCCGCGGCAACGCTGTTCAGGGTCCGGCTGGACCGCCTGGAGCAGGAGGGGCTCGTCATCGAGATATGGTGGTACTCCACCCGTCCCGATGACCAGTGGGTCTCCGATGCGGAGATGGGCGGAAGAATGGAGAGACTGCACAACCTTGGGCTGGAGAGGGGAAGGTCCTGGGTCATCCTGGGCAGGGAGGATCTGGAGGGCGTCAGGCTCATCGAGATCGACACTCATTGCCGACTGCGGAAGAGGGCGGGGCACTTCGTGAACGAGACCCGCTTCGAGGAGCAGCTCGCCTATTGGTTCGGCAAGGGCCTCGACGACCAGTCCTCCTTCGAGAAGGCCCGCGCCCTGCATGACATCATCAGCCGGCATCATCCCGATTGGACTGCAGAGCAGGTTGCCGAGTCCTACGGCTATCCGATCCGGCTTTGGCTAAGCGTCGCGGAGGACGAGAAGGAGGGAACGCAGGAGATCTCGGACGAGTCCCTGGTCGAGCGCCTCACGGACGAGCTCGCGTGCCTGCTGGCGGAGAACCCGTCGCTTTCGCCGAGAGAGGCGCACACGCTGCTCTTGCGGGACGGAGACCCGGATGGGCTCCCATTTGCCCGCATTGAGCAGGTCTGGGATGTCGCCGCCGGCTTTGCCGGCATCGTGGGCGACGATCTGGGCGAGGATGAGCTCGCGGAGCTCTTCTCCGATGCCCGCACGCACGCTGCGGAGCTCGATTTGCTCGACCAGGAGTTCGATGAGGAAATCGCAGAGCGCGAGGACGGGGATTGACATTATTTAGATTATGAATATAATAAAACTATATTGGTGATGTACACCTGCCCGGGGCCCAATGTCATCGGGCGTGTGGGGTAGGGTGTACGCAGATTCTCGAGCACGTTCTGGTTGCCAGAGCTTGGCAATGCCCACGTGCTAATCGTAATGGAACCCTATGGAGGGAGTTAGTCAGTCATGGAGAAGAACGCTATCGAGACGTCGGGAGAGGTCCTGGAAGAGGCCATCTCCCAAGAGGAGTCTCCCGGAGAGGAGCTCCGGGCGGAAGAGGGACAGGAGAAGCGCAAGTCCCCCTGGTGGCCGTGGGCGCTGCTCGCGGGCGCAGCGGCGGCCGGAGGCATCTGGTTTGCGGCCCAGGGCACGCCCGCAAAGGTCCAGAAGGTCCCTGAGGCCACGCCCATTGCCATCGAGGAACCCCAGGCTGAGGAGAGCCAGGAGAGGCTCGTCGATGCGGAGGTCGTCGCAGAGATGGCCACCGTTCTCGAGGCTGATGGCAAGAAGATCGGCGTTGTGGATGCCGCGGACGTGAAGGTCTCCCACGACCAGGGCCACGTCGTCATTGAGCAGGTCGTGACCGACGTTCCGGCCGCTAAGGTCGTCGACATCACGGCGCGCAGGGCGGCCGAGATGGCGATTGAGCTCGAGGATGCCTCCTGGGATCGCGGAAGCGAAGAGGCAGCTCCCATCGAGGACATCACCTGGGTCGTCTCCGACGCCGAGGGCCATGCAACCTTCGCCATCTCCTACGAGCCCGAGCAGGCGGTGAGCGCAGGGACCACCAAGGAGGTCGTCGAGAGCGCGTCCGGTCATGTTATGGCCGAGGACATTGCCCAGGCAGTCGAGGGCGAGGGCATCGCCGCATCCGCGGGCGAGGCGCCCATCTACGAGGACGGCACCCCTGTCATGCCCGGCAAGAGCCGCGAAGAGGCCAAGGCCGAGAAGGAGAAGCCCACAGAGGACAAGAAGGACGAGCAGCCCTCCGAGGAGGAGAAGGCGGCCCTCGAGGAGGCTGCGAAGGACGCTGCCGCTGTCACCAGCACGACAACCACTCAGACCAGCCCCAGCGCTACGACGAGCTCCCAGAGCAGCTCTAGCAGCTCCTCCAGCTTCTCCCAGCCCACGCAGAGGAAGTGGGTCGTCGACAAGTCCGCCTGGGACGAGCCGGTCTACGAGAGCGTGTGGGTGCAG
>CACZNT010000042.1 GCA_902782635.1 uncultured Coriobacteriaceae bacterium | reverse complement strand
CTACTTCTCCGCGGCGCTCTTCTGCGCCGCGATCTCACGAGCGCGCATCTCGGTCTGGACGCGCGCGATCTCACGCTTGACGATTGTCACGCGGGCGGTGTTGTCCAGCTGGCTGGTGGCCATCTGAAAGCGGAGGTTGAACAGCTCCGCCCTACCGTCCTCGAGTGCCTTGGCGAGCTCTGCGTCGGAGAGCTTGCGAATCTCATTTGCCTTCATGCTACTTATCCTCCCCTGCCTGGTCGGCGCGGGTGATGATCTTGGTCTTGATGGGCAGCTTGTGCTGGGCCAGGCGCAGGGCCTCGCGGGCGACTTCGTCGTCGACGCCGGCGATCTCGAACATGACCCTGTTGGGCTTGACCACGGCCACCCACTCCTCCGGGTTGCCCTTACCAGAGCCCATGCGGGTCTCCGCGGGCTTCTTGGTGATGGGCTTGTCCGGGAAGATGGTGATCCACACCTTGCCGCCACGCTTCATGTGACGGGTCATGGCCACACGGGCGGCCTCGATCTGGCGGTTGGTGATCCAGTGTGCCTCCTGGGCCTGCAGGCCATACTCGCCGAAGTTGAGCGTGGTGTGGCCCTTTGCCTTGCCCTTCATCGAACCGCGCTGGACCTTGCGGTGGAGGACGCGCTTAGGTGCGAGCATTAGTTGCCCCTCCTCTCATTGCGGCGGCGGGGACGGCTGGTGCCCTCGAGAGCGGGATTGAGCTCGGGCTGGCCCTTGAGCTGCTCGCCGTAGTAGATCCAGACCTTGACGCCGCAGGCACCCATGGTGGTGCGGGCCGTAGCCTGGCCGTAGTCGATCTTGGCGCGCAGGGTGTGCAGGGGCACGCGGCCCTCGCGGTACCACTCGCGCCTGCCCATCTCGGCACCGCCGAGGCGGCCGGAGCACTGGATCCTGATGCCCTTGGCACCGGACTTGCGTGCGGTCTGGACGGCCTTGCGCATGGCGCGGCGGAAGGCGATGCGCTGCTCGAGCTGCTCGGCGATGGACTGGGCGATCAGGTTCGCGTCGAGCTCGGGGCGCTTGATCTCCTTCACGTCGACGGTCACCATGCCCTGGCCCACGCCGCAGATCTTCTCGAGGTCGGCGCGCAGGACGTCGATCTCGGCGCCCTTCTTGCCGATGACGATGCCCGGGCGGGCGGTGTAGATGGTGACCTTCACCTTGTCGCCGGCGCGATCGATCTCGACGTGGGACAGGGCGGCGCGCTCGAGACGCTTGTTCAGGAACTTGCGGATCTCGAGGTCGTTGCCAAGGGTCTTGGCGTAGTCCTTATCGGCGTACCAGCGGGAACGCCAGTTCTCGGTGATGCCGAGACGGAAGCCGGTAGGCTGAACTTTCTGGCCCATGCTTCTCCTACGCCTCCTTTCGCGGTGCGACGGTAATGGTGATGTGGCTCGTGCGCTTGTTGATGCGCGACGCGGAACCCTTGGCGCGCGGGCGGATGCGCTTGAGCGTGGGGCCCTCGTCGACGTAGGCCTCGGCGATCACGAGGTCGTCGCGACGGAGGTTGTTGTTGTTCTCGGCGTTGGCCACGGCCGAACGCAGGACCTTCTCGACGTCCACGGCGACGGCGCGCTCGGAGAACTGCAGGATCTCGAAGGCCTTCTCGACCGAGGCCTTGCGGATCTGGTCGACGACCAGGCGGGCCTTGCGGGGCGCGACGCGGACGTACTTGGCGGTCGCGGAGACCTCGTTGGGGGCGGTACGCTTTGCCATTGCTTATCTACCTCCCCTTACTTCTGCTTGTGACCACGGAAGGTGCGCGTGGGGGAGAACTCGCCCAGCTTGTGACCGACCATGGACTCGGTGATGTACACGGGCACGTGCTTGCGGCCGTCGTGGACGGCGATCGTGTGACCGACCATCTCGGGGAAGATGGTGGAGGAACGCGACCAGGTCTTGATGACCTCCTTGGTTCCTGCCTCGTTCATGGCAGCGACGCGCGCGAGGAGGCGAGTCTCCACAAACGGGCCCTTCTTGAGACTTCTGCTCATACTTGGCTACTCCTTCGTGTGCCGCTACTTCGTCTTGCGACGACGGATGATGAGGCGGTTCGACGCCTTCTTGGGGTCGCGGGTCTTCTTGCCCTTCGTGGGCTTGCCCCACGGCGTGACCGACGGACGGCCCGACGTGTGGTTCTTGCCCTCGCCGCCGCCGTGCGGGTGGTCGACGGGGTTCATGACGGTACCACGGACGGTCGGGCGGACGCCTGCCCAGCGCTTGCGGCCGGCCTTGCCCACGGTGACGTTGGAGTGATCGGCGTTGCCGACCTCGCCGACAGTGGCGCGGCAGGCGAGCTCGACGCGGCGAAGCTCGGAGGAGGGCATGCGCAGAACGGCATAGCCGTTGTCCTTGCCCATCAGCTGGATGGAGGTGCCAGCGGCGCGAGCCATGGCG
>CACZNT010000041.1 GCA_902782635.1 uncultured Coriobacteriaceae bacterium | reverse complement strand
GTCCGCCTGCTGCATCACCGTTCGGATCTCCTTGATGCCGCTCGTCACCGCGGAGAAGTCGATGAACGCGGCGCGCGTGGTCTCGGCGATGACGCGGGCGAGCGTGGTCTTGCCCACGCCCGGAGGCCCCCAGAAGATCATGGAGGGGACGGCGTCGGCCTCGATCATGCGCCTGAGCACCTTGCCCTCGCCTATCAGCGCCGTCTGCCCCACGACCTCGTCGAGCGTGCGCGGCCGCATGCGCGCGGCCAGCGGCGCCATCGCGAGCGCATCTGCCTCCCCGTACTCCTGATCCGTCTGCTCGGGCGGCAAGTCGAAGAGCCTCTGCTGCGCGTGGTGCGCCTCTCCCATGGGCCATCCTCCCCGTGACTGTCCGATGGCCTGAGTATAGAACAGTTGTTTGTATTGTTCAAGGATGGCCGCATGTGGCTGACGGTCCCTCCCCGGCCAAAGCTGCATAGGTTTACCTATGTGAATCTGTGCGAGATGGGGTGTTTGGTGACGTTCTCGTCGGAAACCCCCTAGATAGACCTATGCGAATCTGACATCCGGCAAATAATCGCAGCCGCGCCGTCACCTAAATAGCCAGCCGGGTCACCCGCTCACAGCCGACCAGCCAGGCGGACTGCCGCCGCAAGCAAGGCCTCCTCGGGATGGGCGCGCGACCCCTCGGGCGAGTACGGGGCGTCCGAGCAGGACTCGACCGACGAGAGCCCCAGCGCACATGCGTCGGCCCCCTCGCCCACCATGCCCACGATCGCGTGGCAGGCAACGCCCGCACGCGCGCATCGAGCGGCAACGCGCTCGGCCACCTTGCCCTGCGCCGTCTGGCCGTCGAGGCAGCCCTCCCCCGTTATGCAGGCGTCCGCACCCACCAGCAGGGCGTCGAAGCCCACCAGGTCGAGCACCGCATCGGCACCGCTTCGCATCTCGGCGCCGAGGAACGCCATGAGGGCAGACCCCATCCCGCCCGCAGCGCCCGCACCGGCCACGTCGCGCACGGGCCGGCCGAGCCAGCGCTCGAGGACGTCGGCATACGAGCGCATGCCCTCCTCGAGCAGGCGGGCATCCGCAGGCGTCGCCCCCTTCTGCTCCCCGAAGAGCAGCGAGGCGCCGCGCGGCCCCAGAAGCGGGCTCGTGACGTCGCTCAGGATGCTCGTGCGCACGCGGGAGAGCCGGGCGTCGAGCGCCGAGGCGTCGATCTCGCTGACGCGCGGCAGGTCGCAGCCCCTTCCCTCGAGCTCGCAGCCCGCGGCGTCGAGGAAGCGCATGCCGAGCGCGCGCATCGCCCCCATGCCGGCGTCGTTGGTGGCGCTCCCGCCGATGCAGAGGTGAAGCCGCTCGCAACCCTCGTCGAGCGCACGCCCGATGAGCTCGCCGAAGCCATACGAGCTCGCGGTCAGGGGGTCGCGCAGCCCGGGCTCCACGAGCGTGAGCCCCGTGCTCGAGGCCATCTCGATCACGCAGGCGCCTCCGGGCAGAATCCCCAGCTCGGCCGTCACGGGCCTGCCCAGCGGGTCGTGGACGTCGCAGGGGACGACCCTGCCCCCGGAAGATTCGACGATGGCGCGCATCGTCCCCTCGCCGCCGTCGCCCATGGGCACGGAGCGGATCACCGCCTCGGGATGGGCCTCGCGCAGTGCGATCGCCACGATGCCTGCCACCTGGCCGGATGAAAGCGTCCCCTTGAAGGAGTCGCAGGCAATGACGAACTTGCGCGCCGGCTCACTCATCGTCGTGCACTGCCTCGTAGAAGATCTCGCCGTCGTCGAGGCGGATGGCCGCGAGCCTGCCGATTCCCTGGCCTGCGCCCGCGCCGCAGTCGATGGCGATGCGGTCGGCCACGCCTCCCGTGGCCTCGCAGGCGCCCAGATGCAGGATGCTCATCCCCTCGCGCTCGCTCTCCCAGGGGGCATCGGGGTCGAAGGCGAGCCCTTGGTCGTCGATGAGCAGGGTGGGCGTATGCCCGGAGATCACTACCGGGCCGCGACCCTGCTCGTCGATGAGGCCCGTCGGCTCGAACCAGTGCTCCTCGCGTATCCACAGCAGGTCCTCGGGGTCCTGCGCGGACAGGAAGCCCTCGCGTCCCTCCTCGTCCCAGGTTTCGGGAGGCTCGACGGCGCCATGCCTGATGCCTGCGTGCACGAGCAGATAGGGGCGCTCCCCCACCTGGGCGTGCGCGTAGAGGGGCAGCTCGAGCGCCCACTCGAGCAGGCTTGTCATCTCCTCGGTGGGTAGCGCGTTGAGGGTAGCCACGGTCGTCTCGCAGCCGTTGATCGACCAGTTGAACCAGTCGAGGTCCTCGCGGCCACGCACGAGCGCGTCGAGCATGAGCTGCTCGTGGTTGCCCATGAGGGTGGTGGTCCTGTCGAGGCTGTGGACGAGGCGCATGACGCCCGCGGGATTGGCGCCGCGGTCCACCATGTCGCCCAGCACGTAGAGCCAGTCGTCCTCGCCGAGCGACAGGCGGCTCAGCAGCCTATCGAGCGCCGCCAGCCTTCCGTGGACGTCTGAGAGGACGTAGATTGCCATGGCCGCCCTAGGAGAGCGCCTCCACGACCTCATCGGCGGTCGCGATGACGGACCCGTAGCACTTCTCGAAGTGCTCGATGCCCGCCTCCTGCGTGCCGCAGAGGAAGGTGCGCGTGGCATCCTCCACCACGATGGTGTCGAAGCCGAGGAAGTAGGCGTCTGCCAGGGTGTGGAGGACGCAGATGTTGGTGTCCTCGCCTATTGCGATGATGGTCTTGACGCCCAGCTCGCGCAAGGTGAGCTCGAGGTCGGTCTCGAAGAAGCCGGAGTAGCGGCGCTTGGGGATGATGAAGTCGCCCTCGTGCTCCCCCGCCTCGAGCTCGGGCAGGTTGCGCACCTTGCCGCGGATGCCGTGCGGCCCCCAGAGCTCGAGCTCGCGGTCGAGCCCCTCGATGTGGGCGTCGTTGGAGAAGATGACGGGGATGCCGGCGGCGCGGGCGGCGCGGGTGACGCGGATGCCCGCCTCATGGGCGGCGGCCTCCTCCTCGCCGGGCGCGTAGACGGTATCGGGCTCGGAGCTGGCGAGCAGGTCGATGACGAGCAGTGCGGTGGTCTTGGGATCGATGCGCATGTGCCCTCCAGATGATAGTCGGCAAAGGGTGCAGGCGTGCCTGCTTATGTATGCTTACCCATAACTGTAGCGTTTCGACCAACACGTGGGGCGAGAATGGGAGACTTCAACAAGCGCGTCTACGAGCTGGTGCGGCAGGTGCCCTCCGGCCGCGTCGCCACCTATGGGCAGGTCGCCCGCATGATTGGCGAGCCGCGCAAGGCGCGCTACGTGGGCTTTGCCATGCATGCGAGCCCGGGCATGGCGGGAGGCGTTCCCTGCCATCGCATCGTGTTCAAGGACGGCTCGCTCGCCCCGGGCTTTGCCTTCGGCGGGCCGGGCGCCCAGCGCGCGATGCTCGAGGCCGAGGGGGTCGGCTTTCGCGAGGACGGCCGCGTCGACATGGACGGCTTCCTCTGGGAAGCCTGAGCGTGTGACACTTGGGGACTGTCCCCAAGTGTCATGTTTTGCATGTGAGAGGGGCCGGGCCCGTCACCCCTGCCGGGAGCGCGGGGTGGGGTTGGCGCTGCGGCGGCGCTTGAGGTAGCGGGTCTCGTCGTCGCCCAGGATGAAGCAGAACGGCGCGGGGAGCAGCGCCAGGCCGATGCCGAAGAGCACTCCCGAGCCAAACCTGCGTGCGAGCGCGATCCCCTGCCAGATGTGAACGAGCACGAAGAGCACCAAGGCCCCCAGGAGGATGTTGGTGCCGAGGCCCTCCAGCGCGTTGTACAGCCCCAGGAACACGAAAGCCCAGGCAGCCAGGTAGAGGGCGAAGCCGAAGAGCCCCACCCCGGAGATGCCGCACAAGGTGACGCGGTTGACGAGCGGGATGAGGGAGAGCCAGGGCGCGCGGCGGGCCTTCTTGAAGATGTGCCACAGCCCGTGGACGTGGATGGCCACCATGAGGCCGAAGAACACCATGCCGCCCAGGAGCATGAACAGGATGAGAAAGCCGTCGATGCCCCCGGTGGAGACCAGCGAGAAGAGGCGTCTCATGAGGCATCGCCCCCCGAGCCGCCGGATGCCGGGATCTCGTGCAGCTTGCCCTGGGTGTACGGCCCCTGCTCTGCATCGGGGACGAAGTAGTCGGTGAGCAGGAAGCTGCCGTCATCCTGGTATTCGAGGGTCACGATGCAGCCGTTGGGCGGGTCGGCGTCGATGTGGGCGCCTGCGGCCATCTTCACGATGCCCGAGGTCTTGAGCAAATGCGCGTACACGAGGCCGTGGGTGACGGCGAATACCTGGTCGATCCCGGGCCGCCCCATGAGCTCGCGTGCCGCGGCGACGACGCGCTCGACCACGACCGCGTCCGACTCTCCCCCGCGCGTGGCGTAGTAGTCGCCGAAGGGGAACGGCGGCTGGAGGTTGCGGTCCTCCCCCTCGAAGTCGCCCATGTCCTGCTCGCGCAGGTCCCAGACGCGCTCGAAGGGAGCATCATCGCCGATGAGCACCTGCAGCGTCTCGACGGCGCGGCCCAAAGGCGAGGTCACGTAGAGGTCGGGCTCGACGCCGGGGCGCTCGAGGAAGGCATGGGCGGCGCGGGACTGCTCGATGCCGCGCTCGGTGAGCGGCGAGTCGCACATGCCCTGCGTGCGCCCCTTGATGTTGAAGCGCGTCTCGCCGTGGCGCATGACGTAGAGCAGCTTGCCCGTAGACCCCATGACCTCACGCCCTAGCCCAGCGAGAGCTTCGCGCGCAGGATGCGCGCCACGGATTCGTCGAGGCGCTCCTGCGAGATGCGCCCCGAGCTGACGGCGTTGACGATGCTGCGCGAGGCCTCCTGGTAGTCGACGGGCATGAGGATCATGTCGGCGCCGGCCTCGAAGGCGGCGAGGGACGCCTCCTGGGCGCCGAGGCGCTCGGTGATGGCGGCCATGCTCATGGAGTCGGTGATGATGATGCCCTCGTAACCCATCTCGGTGCGCAGGACATCGGTCATGAGCACGGGGTTCACGGAGGCGGGCAGGTTCGACCCCGTCGCCTCCTCGCAGATGAGATGCCCCACCATCACCATCGGCACGCCGGCATCGATGGCGGCCTTGAAGGGGAGCAGCTCCTCGGCGCGGAGCTCGTCGAGCGTCTTGTCCGTGCGGATGGACACCTCGTGGCTGTCGCCCATGGCGCCGCCGATGCCCGGGAAGTGCTTCGCCGAGCAGAGAATGCCTCCGTCGACATAGCCTTTCACCTGCGCGGATACCATCGGAGACACCACATCGGCCGTGGACCCGAACACGCGTGAGGACATCGTGGTGCTCTCGGAGTTCGCGATGTCGGCGACGGGCGCGAAGTTCACGTTGAAGCCGAGGCCCTTGAGATATCCGCTCACCGTCGAGGCCGCGCTCTGGGCCGCCTGGACATCGCCGGCATCGCCGATGGCGCGCATGTCGCCGACGTTCTCGATGCCGAAGCCCTCGGCGCCGCCGATGCGCGACACGGAGCCGCCCTCCTCGTCGACGCACAAGAACATGGGCAGGCCCGAGATCTCGTTCGCGAAGGTCTGCGTCGCGGAGAGCATCGTGCGCGTCTGCTCGCTGTCGATGAGGTTTCCGGAGAAGTAGATGAAGCCGCCCACCGGGGATGACGTGAGCGCGGCCTTGGTGGCGTCGCCTGCGGCGGTTGCCTGGCCGATGTCGATGATGGCCTCGGGATTCACGATGAAGAGCTGGGCGACCTTCTCCTCGAGCGTCATCTCGGCAAGCTTGGCGCTCACCTGCTCCTCGAGGTTTGCGGGTGCCGCCTCCTGCGGCTGCTCGCCTTCCTGCTCGCCCGTCCAGCCGGGCTTTTCCGCCACGCCCTCGAAGAGGGTGGCGAAGAGGCCGCCGCGCCATGCGCCCAATACGATGCCCGCCAATGCCAGGGCGAGCAGTATGCCCAGGGCGATGGCCGACATGCGCCTCGTCTCGGCGCCGTAGCGCTCGCGCGGGGCCTGCTGTTGGTTCTGCGCTGCCATGCCGTCCTCACGCCTCGTCTCTTCGTTCCAACATTTCAAGTATAGCCGCAAACGCGGCTGCGAACGTCGGTGCGGAAGCGTCTCAGTCCTCCGGCGCAGGCGGCCTGCGCGATCGCTTGAGCTCGCCCGTGCGGCGCTTTGCGTCGAGGCGCGCCTGCTTGGCCGCGGCGCTGGGAACCGTGGCGATGCGCTTGGCCGGCGCCTTCGAGCGCTCCTCGAAGATGCGCCTGATCTTCTTCAGGCACAGCCTGCGGTTTCGGTACTGGCTGCGCGATTGCCGGCTCACGGCGGAGACTCCCGTCGGGACGTGTGTGACGCGCACTGCTGAGTCGGTCGTGTTGACCCCCTGGCCGCCTGGGCCATGGGCGCGAAATGCCTCGACGCGGCACTGGGCCTCGATCTCGTCAAGCTCGAGCCGCGCGAGCCGCGCGTAATCTCGATATGTGAGCTTTCCCCCGTCCATGGCCCCATCCTACACGAGGGCCCAGCTCGCAGGCGCCGCGCAGCCTGCAGGGCGCCCGATCGGCAGGCTCGCGCACGGGCTACAATGGGGCCAAAGCCGCCCGACTTCCTGGAGATGCCATGCCAAGACTCTCGCTCGTGGCCTTCGACCTCGACGGCACCGTCCTCAACAGCGTCACCCGCACCATCTCCGCGCGCGTGCAGGCGGCGCTGGGCGCCGTGCACGACCTGGGCGGGCTCACCTGCGTGTCAACGGCGCGCTCGAGGGAATTCCTCGGCGAGCAGCTCGAGGCTGCGGCCTGGATCGACCTCTTCTCCGTGGTGAACGGCGCGCAGGTGGTGAACCACGCCACCGGCGAGCCCGTCATCGTACGGCCCCTCGGTGCGGAGCTCGCGCTCGACCTCTTCGACTCCCTCGCCCACCTCGACCCGCGCTGGGAGCTCTACGCAACCGATGCCTGCTGGCGAGACGGGCACTTCGACGCCTGCGTGGTGGGGCGGGATGACCGCAGGTTCGGAGGGACGCTCGAGGAGTTGGACGACGTCTTGCGCGGCATGGGCGTCGTGCCCGATTGCCGAGAGCTCATAGCCGGCGGGCAGGTGCTGCCCACGATGGTCGACTGCGTCTTCGAGACTCCCGAGATCGCCGATGAGGCGGAGGAGCTCCTGCGACAGCGCGACGACATCGAGTTCTCGCGCATGTACGATGTCGCGGATTTCGAGATCACGGCGCGCGGCGTCACCAAGGGGACGGCAATCATGCAGCTCATCGAGCGCTTCGGGCTCGACCCCGACGAGGTAGTGGCCTTCGGCGACTCGGGCAACGACCTCTCGATGGCTGGAAACGGCTACCGCTTCGTCGCGATGGGCAACGCCACGCCCCAGATCAAGGACGCGGCCGACGAGATATGCCCCACCATCGACGAGGACGGGGTTGCCGTCTGGCTCGAGCACTACCTGGGCCTCCCCTCCATGTGACAGTTGGGAACAGTCCCCAAATGTCACAAAGGGGTATGTCGTTGCCTTTCCTGGGGTTTTGCAGAATAGATGTCGTTGAGGGATGGCTTTCGTCTCGGCTCGATCGGCACAAGACAACCCCCTGGCGCCCGATTCCGAACGCCAGGGGGCCATCCCTTGCTGATTGATGTATCGACTACTTGGCCTTGCCCTGGTTGGCGACGGCGTCGATCTTCTTGGCGATGGTCTCGGGGTCGCCAATGTAGTGCTTGTCGACGACGTTCCAGTCCTTGTCGAAGGTGTAGGCCAGGGGCACGCCCGTGGGGATGTTGATCTCGAGAATCTCCTCGGGGGTGAGGTGCTCGAACTGCATGTAGAGGGCGCGCAGGCTGTTGCCGTGGGCGGCGATCAGCACGCGCTTGCCGGCCTCGAGCTGCGG
>CACZNT010000040.1 GCA_902782635.1 uncultured Coriobacteriaceae bacterium | reverse complement strand
TCCGCTCCTACAACTGCCTGAAGCGCGCCGGCATCCACTCGGTGCGCCAGCTCGTGGAGTTCTCCGAGAACGACCTCCTCAACATCCGTAACTTCGGCGTCAAGTCGATCGAGGAAGTCAAGGACAAGCTCGAGTCGATGGGCCTGGGGCTCAAGGCTTAGAGCGCCGCGCTATCCAAAAAGGAGCAGCTAGACTATGCGACACTACAAGAAGAGCGGCATGAAGCTCGGCACCGACGCAAGCCACACCAAGGCCATGAAGAAGAGCCTGGTATGCGCGCTGCTGGCCAATGACCGCATCAAGACCAACGTCCAGCGTGCGAAAGCCATTCGCCCGGACGTCGACAAGGTGATCACCTGGGCCAAGAAGGGCGACCTGCACTCCAGGCGCCTGGCCATCAAGAAGGTCGGCGACGCCGAGCTCGTGCGCGAGGTGTTCGAGAAGGCCGCGCAGGGTATGTGGGCCGACCGCAACGGCGGCTACACCCGCATCATGAGGCTCGGCACCCGCAAGGGCGACAACGCCGAGGTCGTCATCATCGAGATGGTGAACGAGGCCGTGACGCCCAAGAAGTCCTCCAAGGCCAAGACCGAGGTCAAGGCCGTGAAGAAGGCCGACAAGAAGGCCGAGGAGAAGGCCGAGGAGGCCGCGGAGGAGAAGGCCGAGGAGGCCGCCGAGGTCGAGGCTCCCGCCGAGGAGACCGCTGAGGCCGAGGCTCCGGCTGAGGAGACCGCTGAGGCTGAGGCTCCCGCCGAGGAGAAGGCCGAGGAGGCCGAGGCTCCGGCTGAGGAAGCTCCTGCCGAGGAGAAGGCCGAGTAACTCGCCTTTCTCTCACATGCTTTCCAAAAGGGGGCGCCTTCGGGTGCCCCCTTTGCCATGGGGGCAACGTTGGGTAACGACGCGCCCCCCAAAGAAGGCCTCGCGCGGGCTTGCTAACGGAAGCCAGAGGCCAAATGCTGGTAAAGTTGGACTCCACGGCATAGGACGGACGCAAGTCATGGGAGGGGGCACCGGGACCACATGGGCGAGCTGCAACACACAGCGGACGCATCCGCGCTCGACGCCACGATGGTGCTCGTCGTGGGCTACCGGGGCGCGGAGTTCTCCGGATTCGCTGCGCAGGACGATCAGCGCACCGTTGCCGGCGAGCTCGAGCGCACGCTCGTCACCCTCCTGCGCCGTCCCGTCGACATCACCTGCGCAGGGCGCACCGATGCCGGCGTCCATGCGCTTGCCCAGCACGTGAGCCTGCCTGTCACCGCAGACGAGCTCTCCTCGCTCGGCCGCGCCCGCCTCATGCGCGCGCTCAACGCCATCGCCCCCGACGATATCTCGGTGCGCGATGTCCTCGTCGCCCCTGCTGGCTTCTCGGCGCGCTTCGACGCCCTCTCGCGCAGCTACCGCTATCGCGTCTGCTGCTCTGAGTCCCGCCCCGTGCTCTCATGGTATCACGCCTGGTGGCATGCCAGCCCGCTTGACGTCGACGCGATGCGGGCGGCTTCGGCCCCGCTCGTCGGCGAGCACGACTTCAAGAGCTTCTGCAAGGCCTCCTCCGCCGAGGGCAAGCCAACATCTCGTAACATCATCTCCCTCGACGTGCATGAGATCTGCGAGGCGGGGGAGAATCTCATAGCGTTCGACGTCCGCGGAAACGCGTTTCTCCACTCGATGGTGCGCACGCTGGTGGGCACGCTCGTCGAGGTGGGACGCGGCAGGCGCGACGTCAAATGGGTGAAGGAAGTCCTCGAGGCGAGGGACCGCCGCGCAGCCGGGCAATGCACCCCTGCCAAGGGCCTCACCTTCGAGAGTGTGGAATATCCCCAGGGCATGCTGGCGCCCTGGCCTGAGGGAGTGAGCAATGCCTGAGCTTCTCATGGACGTCCTCATGGACGCCGTCATCGATACCGCGAAGCTCATACCGTTCCTGCTCGTCACCTACATCGCGATGGAGGCGCTCGAGCACGGCACGGCGGGCCTCTCCGAGCGCATCGTGCGCGGAGCGGGACGCCTCGGGCCTCTGCTGGGCGCGCTCGTGGGCGTCATCCCGCAGTGCGGCTTCTCGGCCATGGCGGCGACGCTCTTCTCGGCCCGCGTGGTGGGCATGGGGACGTTGGTGGCGGTGATCCTCTCCACGAGCGATGAGATGCTGCCGGTGTTCGTCGCCGAGGGCGCCCCGGTGGGGCAGATCGCGGCGGTCATGGGCATCAAGGTGGTGGTCGGCATCATCGTCGGCTTTGTCATCGACGTCGTGGTGCGCTCGATGGGGCTCGACGGCGATGGCCGCGCGCATATCCACGAGCTCTGCGAGCGCGAGGGCTGCCACTGCGACGACGACCACGACCATCTCCCCGCAGATGACGCCTGCGCCTGCGGTCACGACCACTCCCACGGCCACGGCGAAGGTGGCGTCGTCTCCTCGGTGCTCAAGAGCGCGCTCTCCCATACCGTGCAGGTGACGGCCTTCATCTTCGTCATCTCGCTCGCGCTGGGCTTTCTCATGGAGTCGGTGGGGGAGGACAACGTCGCCGCCCTGGTGGCCAATCATCCGATTCGCTCGGTGATGGTCGCGGCGCTCGTGGGCCTCATCCCTAATTGCGCGGCCTCGGTGTTCATCTCCGAGCTGTTCATGAGCGGCGCCATCGGCACGCCTGCGATGCTCGCGGGCCTGCTCGCCTCGGGCGGCGTGGGACTCCTGGTGCTGTTCCGCACCAATGCCGACATGCGCCAGAACGTCTTCGTGGTGGCCGTCGTGTGGGCTGCGGCCGTCGTGACGGGACTCCTGGCCTCTGCCACGGGCCTTGCCCTGTGACCTGACAAGTTACCCGCCTTCACTCCACATTAGGGCTGTCGCATTTCGTCATTATCGTGTAGTGAGCCTGCCGGGCGCGACGCGACCTGCGCATGCTGATACCCTGTCTATGGCGGCTGGCTGAGCCCGCCGCACGGGATGCGCATGACAGGAGTCGAAGTTGTCGCAGGCCAACCCCAAGGTTTCCATCATCATGCCGGTCTACAACGTAGACCGATTCGTGGGGCGTGCCATCAAGAGCCTGCAGAACCAGTCCTGCCGCGAGATCGAGATCATCGTCGTGGACGACGGCTCCACCGATCGCTCGGGGGACATCGCCGAGCGCCTCGCCGAGCGCGACATCCGCATCGAGGTCATCCACACCGAGAACGCCGGCGCCCCGGCAGCGCGCAATCTCGCGCTCGAGCGTGCGCGCGGCCGCTACATTCAGTTCATGGACGCCGACGACTGGGTGGAGCCCACGATGGTGGCCGACATGGTCGAGGCCATGGAGCGCGACGACCTCGAGCTCGTCATCACCGGCTTCTACATCGAGACCTACTACTCGGACGATGGCGCCGAGCACTACTCCGAGGTGAAGAGCCGTCCCAGCCGCACCTACCCCACGCAGGAGGAGTTCCGCGCCGGCGCCTACGAGCTCTTCGACGAGAACCTCCTCTACACGCCGTGGAACAAGCTCTACCTGCGCGAGCGCATCGAGAAGCTGGGCCTTCGCTTCCGCGACACCTTCATGGACGACTTCCCCTTCGTGCTCGACTACATCCGCGACGTCGAGCGCGTGGGCGTGATCGAGAAGCCCTACTACCACTTCATCCGGCAGCGCGCCGAATCGGAGACGAGCAAGTGGCGCCCCAACCTCTACGAGAAGCGCGAGGAGGAGCACGAGTGGATGCTCGAGCTCTATCGCCACTGGGGGCTCGAGGGCGACGAGGCGTCGCAGGAGATGATCCAGCGCCGCTACATCGAGCGCCTGGTGGGGTGCATCGAGAGCGTCTGCAGCCGTGAGTGCACGCTGTCGCGCCACGAGAAGCGCGAGCTCGTGCTGAAGATGATATCGAGCGACAACGCGCGCGAGGCCGTGCGCCTGGCCAAGCCGCGCTCGAGGATGATGGCGGCGGTGCTGGCCCCCATCCGCGCGGGCAACGTCTCCGCCACGATGGCCGAGGGCAAGATCATCTCCTTCGTCAAGCACCACAGCACGCGAATCTTCTCGCGCCTGCGCGCCAATCGCTAGGCAATCGCTGGGAATAGCTGCGCGAATGGGTCCTGGCGGCCGCATGTGGCTCGCGCTGGGCCACCGATGTGCGCCGCTGGGAAGCTTCCCATGTTTCGCTATCGCGGGATTGGCGGTAGTGTATCCATAAGACGGGAATAGACAGCGCTGCCGCGATGTCGCGCAGCGTACCCAAGGCCAGAGGAGGAGCGCAGATGACGACCCCCCGGTTGCTTGCGGAATCCGATCGCGAACGCGTGCTCGAGTACGTGCGCATCGAGCCCGAGATGAACCTCTTCATCATCGGCGACATCGAGCAGTTCGGCATGGAGGGTCCCGTGAGCGTCTATGCGCTCGAGGCCGACGACGGCAATTGGGACTCCGTGGTCTGCCGCTTCTACGGCAACTTCGTCTGCTACAGCCCGAGCGACGACTTCGATGCCGAGGCCATGGCCGCGTGCATCAAGGAGGTCTCCGGCGGCGCCATCAAGGGCTCCATCAACGGCAAGTACGAGGTGGTGCGCAAGCTCGAACCGTACTTCGAGGACATGGAGCTGCGCTCGATGTTTCTGGCCAAGTGCACGAGCGTGCACCACGAAGACATCGCGCCCGCACCGGACGGCGTCACGGTGCGCAAGCTCACGGCAGACGACTATGACGAGCTCTTCGAGCTCCTGGGCTCCATGCGCGAGTACCGCGGCCTCTATGCCGACGACGTGCTGATAGCGGCCGCAAAGGAGCAGAAGAACGGCGACGAGGCCCATGGCTGCGTCACCTTCGGCGCCTTCTACGAGGGGGAGATGGTGTCCACTGCGGCCACCTCCGCCGTGAGCTCGGAGGGCGCGATGGTGGTGGGCGTGGGCACGCGCGACGACGTGCGCGGGAACGGCCTTGCCACCAGCGTGGTCTCGGAGCTGGCGCAGGAGTGCTTCGACGAGGGCAAGAGCTTCCTGTGCCTGTTCTACGAGAACCCGCGCGCCACGGCTATCTACTCGCGCATCGGCTTCGACGTGGTGGGCCGCTACGCGATGCTGCGTTAGCGCGCCGGCATATGACAAAGGGGACAGTCCCCCTTGTCATGACAAAGGGGACAGGTTCCGTTGACGGTTGCTGCCCGAAGCTTCGTGGGCAGAAGCTTGCCCGGCGGGCAAAGCGACCATCTATCGTAGAATGAATCAGTTGCCTCCGTCCCTATCGACTCATCTCAAGGAGCGTGTGCGCATGCGGCTTTCCAGGCGGCTCGATCAGTTTGGCTCCGAGGTGTTCGCCGCGCTCAACGAGCGCAGGCGCGAGCTTGAGGCGGACGGTCGCGAGGTAATCGACCTCTCGATCGGCACCCCCGACTTCCTCCCGATGCCCCATGTGATGGATGCGCTGGCCGACACCGCGCACGACCCGGCAAGCTGGAAGTACGCCCTGCGCGATAGCCCCGAGATGGTCCAGGCCGTCATCGACTACTACGAGACGCGCTTCGGCGTGGGCGGCATCACCCCCGAGATGGTGATGAGCGTCCGGGGCACCCAGGAGGGCATGGTCCACGTGTGCTCGGCGCTCGTCGACCCCGGAGACATCGCCCTCATCCCCGATCCCTGCTATCCGGTCTTCGCGGCCTCGACGCTGCTGGCGGGCGCCAGGCCCTGGTACTACCCCCTCACCGAGGAGACCGGCTTTTTGCCGGACGTCTCCGCCATCCCCGACGAGGTGGCCGACGCCGCGCGCTACATGGTGGTGTCGCTGCCCTCGAATCCCGTCGGCTCGGTGGGCAGCCCGCAGCTCTACGAGGACATCATCGAGTTCGCCCGCGCGCATGACGTCGTCATCATCCACGACAACGCCTATGCCGACATTGTCTTCGACGGCCCCGCCGGGGGCAGCTTCCTGTCCTATCCCGGGGCGTCGGAGGTGGGCGTCGAGTTCCTCTCGCTCTCCAAGTCGTTCAACATCACCGGCCTGCGCATCTCCTATCTCGTGGGAAATCCCGAGATCGTTGCCGGTGCGCGCCTCCTGCGCAGCCAGGTGGACTTCGGCATGCCGCTGCCCGCGCAGCGGGTGGCCATCGCCTGCCTCACCGGCCCGCGCGAGCAGCTCGAGGTGCAGCGCATGCAGTACCAGGAGCGCCGCGACGCTCTCTGCGACGGCCTTGAGGGCCTGGGCTGGGAGCGTCCGCACGCCAAGGGGTCGATGTTCGTGTGGGCCAGGATTCCCGGCGGAAGGCAGGACTCCATGGCGTTCGCGCTCGAGCTCATGGAGCGCGCGGGCGTGATCGTCACCCCGGGGGCGAGCTTTGGCCCCTCGGGCGAGGGCTACGTGCGCTTTGCCCTCGTGCAGCCGCCCGAGAGGCTGCGCGAAGCCTGCGAGGCCATGTCAAAGGCGGGATTCTAGGATTTCGGGAGGGGCCATGGCGGACAGGCCAGACATACGCATCGCGTTCTTCGACCTCGACGGGACGCTCATCTCCTTCGACACCCACGAGATCGTGCCCTCGGCCAAGGATGCCCTGCGCCTGCTGCGCGAAAACGGCATCCATCCCATCATGGCGACGGGCCGCCCGCACTACCTCGTGGACGGCGTCGACTGGGACGACTTCGACGCCTTCATGACCTTCAACGGCAACTACTGCTTCACGCCGGACGAGACCATCCGCTCGCTCGCACTCGAGCGATCGGTGGTGGACGCGGTGATCGCCGATGCCGAGGCGGGGAAGTACCCCGTGATGTTCCAGCTGGCAGACGAGGCCATCATGGTGGGCCGCAACGAGCTGGTGGAGAAGTTCGAGTCGAGGATGTCCAAGCGCATTGAGCGCGGCTCGCTCGACCGCGTGCGCGGCCGCGACGTGTATCAGCTCAACATCTACCAGCTGCCCGAGGATGACGAGCCCATGCTCGAGCGCATCCCGAACATGGAGCTCGTGCGCTGGACCCCGCTCGCGGCAGACGCCATCCCGCTGGGGTCGGGCAAAGCGACCGGCATCCGCGCGATGCTCGACCACTACGGGCTCACGCCCGAGCAGGCCATCGCCTTCGGCGACGGCGGAAACGACGTGTCGATGTTCGAGGTGTGCGGCATCGGCGTGGCGATGGGCAACGCGATGGAGGAGGCCAAGGCGGCGGCGGACTTCGTCACCGATGCCTGCGACGATGACGGCGTCTTCAACGCCTGCCGCAAGCTGGGTCTCATCTAGGGAGGGCGCATGGCGGAAGAGCGGGCGGTAGTCTTCATCGACGTCGACGGCACGCTCGTGCCCATCGGCGATGGCACGGGCGACTACGGGCGCACCTACGCGCTCTCCAACGTGCCAACCCCGCGCGTGGCAGATGCCATACGGCGCCTCGATGCGGCCGGCCACATGGCCGTGGTGTGCTCGGCAAGGCCCTGGTGCACCATGCACGAGAGCGTGCGCGAGCTGCCGTTTGCCGGCTTCATCACGCTTTCGGGCGGTTGGGTGAGCTGGCGTGGCGAGGTGGTGCACGAGCATCTCTTCGACAAGGACGAGCTGCGCGAGATGCTGCGGCAGACGCTCGCGGCGGGCGCGCACGTGGGGCTCGAGGGACCCAACACGCGCGTGATGGTAGCAGCCGACGGCACGAACCCGCTCTGGGGCGTGCACCAGATAGCGAGCGCCGATGCACCCATCCTCGAGGAGGAGGGCTTTGGGCAGGTGATTGGGCTCGTGGACGAGCTGGATTTGCTCAAGGGGTGCCCGGCGTTTGCGCCCTACGAGCTGCGCGACCCGGGCGGGCTCAACTGGAACATCAACCCGCTGGGCAATTCGAAGGGCGCCGCCGTGCGGATGATCTTGGACGAGCTGGTGGGGGAGGGCCCCAGGCGCGTCTTCGGCATCGGCGATTCGGGCGGCGACACGAGCATGCTCGAGCTGGTGGACGTGCCGATCGCGATGGGGAATGCCTCCGAGGACGTGCTTGCCATGGCAGCGTATGTGACCGACGACGTGGACCACGATGGCGTGGCGTCTGCCCTGGAGCACTTCGGCCTGATCTGACTTGCCGGATGCGTCTGGGCGGCTTTCTCGCTTGGGAGCCGAGCGGGCAAAGACGAGCTGGGCAACGCGTGCGTAAGATGGCTAAGGACATCGTTTGCGCTGGGTGACATGAGGGGAGCGATCGTGGACCAGGGCTATCTGAGGTCGGAGCAGGCTGACGAGGGTCGTGTTTGCGAGAGCCCCGAGGAGATTCTCGCGCTTGCGAGCCAGGATGCTGGCGGCGGGCTGGAAGTGGCCGATGCGCAACTGGGGGAGGTCGTTGGAGGCCTCACGGGCGGCGACTATGCGACGCTCGATCGCTTCATCAGGAGCTGCAAGTACAACGGATGGACGCTCCAGGATGCAATCGAGATGACGCGGAGGACGTACAACAGGCCCGCATTCCAGGAAATAACCGAGCGGTACATCGCATACATCACCGAGAAGTGGTAGGCCGCGAGCGCCATTGTGAGCTTGTGCGATCTGGCGCCTCGTCTCTCATCTGTCTAGCCCCGCCAATGCCTGCATGCAGGCGAGCACGCGCGTGAGCATGTAGCAGAGGTAGGGGTCTAGCTGGGGCGTGCCTGGCCAGCTTCATAGCCGCTAGAGGATGCAGAGTCCACGCCATCGAAGAGGTCTGATAGACATGTGCCCAGGCCTTGGGTGATTTTGAGTAACGTGCTGAGCGAGGGAATGCGCTTGCCCGACTCGAGTTCGTTGAGGTAGGTGCGTGCAACGCCAATCATGCCGGCGAACCGCGCTTGAGTCAGATCCTGGGCGACGCGCATATCGCGAATCCGAGCGCCCAGGCGTTCACAAACCAACTTCTTTTCGTCAGCAGTAGCCATACAGCGAACATAAGGCGCTTCCTGCTGTAGAGAGTCACTATATAGTGACTACAATACACATCGTTCGTCTCTAAAAAGTGACACCACTGGGAGAACGATGTCCGACCAAATCAAATCGCGCGAGCGCGTGCAGGAGCACGGCGAGGTGTTCACCAACCCTCGCGAGGTCAATGCGATGCTCGACATGGTCAAGCAGGAAACCGAGCGCATAGAGTCCCGCTTCCTGGAGCCAGCTTGCGGTACGGGCAACTTCCTCATAGAGATCATTCGTCGCAAGATGGCCGTGGTTGCCCAGCGCTATCGCAAGAGCCTTCTCGAGTACGAGCGCTACACCTTCCTTGCTGCCTCCAGTATCTACGGGGTCGAACTGCTGGAGGACAACGCACGCGAATGCCGCTCACGCCTGCTCAAGTTCGTCGATGGTGAGGCAGCTCGCGCCTTCAAGGACAAGGTTGAGCCTGCGCTCCATGACGCGGTCTCGTTCGTGCTCGAGCGAAATATCCTCTGCGGGGACGCTCTCACCCTGAAGGCCTCGGATGGGGAACCAATCATCTTTTCCGAGTGGTCGCTGGCGACAGGCGATAGAGTCAAGCGTCGCGACTTCCGCCTCGACGAGCTTCTCGAGGGCAGCAACAAGCAGCCGAGCTTTGCACAACTTACCTGGGACTGGGATGAGGAGATTCATGCATTCATCCCTGCGCCCATACGCGAATATCCGCTCTGCGACTGGCGGGAGGTGAGGGCCTGTGGCTGATCTCTTCGCCGCTGCCTACAACCCTGACGTGCTGAGCTGTTTGGCTAATCTCTCAAACGACGAGGTCTTCACTCCGCCGGATTTGGCCAATCAGGTCCTCGACATGCTGCCTGAGGAGATATGGCGCGACAGTTCGGCTACCTTCTTGGATCCGTGCTGCAAGACGGGTGTGTTCCTGCGCGAGATCGCCAAGCGCCTAATTGAGGGGCTCTCCGATGAGATTCCTGACCTGCAAGAGCGGCTCGATCACATCTATCACAAACAGCTCTTTGGCGTTGCCATTACGGAGCTTACGGGGCTCCTATCCCGCAGGAGCCTCTATTGCTCGAAGTTTCCCAATGGCAAGTATTCGGTGAGCCGCTTTGACACTGAGGAGGGTGGCATCCGCTTTCACGAGTGCAAGCACAAGTGGGCTGGCGGCAGGTGCGTGTTCTGCGGCGCCTCCGAGAAGGAGCTGGGTGATGGACGCGAGGGGCTCGAAACCCATGCCTACGAGTTCATCCACCTCGATAATCCCGAGGAGTTGTTTGACATGAAGTTCGACGTGATCGTGGGAAACCCGCCGTATCAGCTGGATGATGGTGGATATAGAGTGAGCGCCTCACCCATCTATCAACTGTTTGTGCAGCAAGCAATGAAGCTTAGCCCGAGATATCTCACCATGATTATCCCCTCGCGCTGGTTTTCTGGCGGAAAGGGGCTGGATGCGTTCAGGACGCAGATGCTAAAAGACGACCGCATCTCCCAGCTTCATGACTATCCAGATGCCAATGATTGTTTTCCTGGGGTCCAGATAAAAGGTGGTGTCTGCTACTTCCTTTGGGAGAGGGATAAGCATGGAGATTGCTCAATAGCAACCCACACTGCCGAGGGAGTTGGCCAGGCCGTGACAAGGCCTTTGCTTGAGCCTGGATGCGACACGTTGATTCGTTGGAATGAAGCTGTGCCAATTCTAGAAAAGGTGCGTCGCTTAAACGAAGAGTCATTTGAGACCCTCGTTAGTCCACGAAAGCCCTTTGGGTTAGACACACTTTTTCGCGGGGGCGATACGGGGGAAGTTATCCTCTTTCAAAATGGCGGCCTAGCAAAAGTGTCTCGCGATGATATTGAGAAGAATCTCCATTGGGTTGATAAGTGGAAAGTCTTTATTCCTGAGGCGGGCAGCGGGAGCGATGCCTTTCCCCATCCTATTCTCGGAAAACCTTTTGTCGGAGAACCAGGCACAGCTTCAACGGAAACATATCTGCTTCTGGGTCCCTTCGAATCTCGGGATGAGTGCACAAACGTCATTTCGTATGTCTCAAGTCAACTCTTCAGATTCTTGGTGCTGCTGAAAAAGCCTTCACAGCACGCAACGAGCAAGGTCTATTCCTTTGTGCCAATCCAAGACTTCTCACAGCCTTGGGATGATGAGAAGCTATGCGACAAATACGGCATTACGCAAGAAGAGTTTGACTTCATTTGCACGCTGGTGCGCCCGGCGGGTGACTTTGATGCCTAAAGTCACCTTTCCCGAACGTCCGGCTGCCCAGCCGATGATCTATGCCTATCGTGATCACAATCCCGATCACGAGGGATTCCTCAAGGTGGGATACACCGCCATCGAGGTCGAAAAGCGCATTGCCCAGCAGTTCCCCGTCATACAGCCAGGGGAGGGCAAGCCATGGACTACCGTCTTTGCCGAATCGGCCATGCGCGAGGATGGCAGCTCCTTCAAAGACCATGAGGTCCACAAGCGCCTTGAGCACAACGGATACGAGAACGTCGGCGGAGAGTGGTTCCGCTGCGACGTGAGTGCCGTTCGCAATGCCTGGCTCGAGGTGCGCGACCGTACCGACTACGAGAATCGCCGCACGCAGACCTTCTCAATGCGGCCTGAGCAAGAGGCTGCTGTTGCAAAGGCGAGAGCATACTACGGCGACGTCGAGGCCGCGGGAGCCTCTGCGCCAAAGTTCCTCTGGAACGCAAAGATGCGATTCGGCAAGACCTTCGCGACCTACGAGCTTGCTAGGGTGATGGGCATGACGCGTGTGCTCGTGCTCACCTTCAAGCCAGCAGTCGAGGATGCCTGGCAGGAGGATCTCGAGACCCACGTGAATTTCGAGGGCTGGCAGTTCGTGAGCCGCGAGGGCCTGCAGTATGAGGATTGCGACCCGAGCCGCCCCATCGTCTGCTTTGGCTCGTTCCAGGATTTCCTGGGAGAGGACAAGGAGACGGGTGGTATCAAGCCCCGGCAGGAGTGGGTGCACCTTGAGGATTGGGACCTCGTCGTCTTCGATGAGTATCACTTCGGCGCCTGGCGTGATACAGCCAAGAAGCTCTTTGCACGAACGGACGAGGAGAACTACGAGGCCCAGGTGGACGATGCGGAGGAGGCCGCCAAGGGCAATAGCCTCGACGAGACTTGGCTACCTATCGTGGCCAAACGCTACCTCTACCTTTCGGGCACGCCCTTCCGCGCACTCAACTCCGGCGAGTTCATTGAGGAGCAGGTCTACTCATGGACGTACTCAGATGAGCAGCGTGCCAAAGCCGAGTGGGTGGGAGAGGGCAACCCCTACGCCTCGCTTCCACGCATGGTGCTCATGACCTACAAGATGCCTGACGAAATCACTCGCATCGCGCGACAGGGAGAGTTCGACCAATTCGACCTCAATGTCTTCTTTGCTGCCGAGGGCAAGGGAGCCCAGGCGCAGTTCAAGTTCAAGGACTATGTGCAGAAGTGGCTCGACCTCATCCGCGGCTCCCATCTCGAGACCACGGTGGACGAGCTCAAGCTTGGGGCGGAAAAGCCGCCGATGCCATTCTCGGATACGCGCCTTCTCAGTGTGCTTACCCACACGCTTTGGTTCCTGCCAAACGTGGCCTCCTGCTATGCCATGCGTAACCTCCTCGCCGAGCAGCAGAATACGTTCTATCACGATTACAAGGTAATCCTTGCGGCAGGTTCCGAGGCGGGGATGGGCGTGGATGCGCTTGGCCCCGTCCGCCGGGCCATGGGCGATCCCCTCAAGACGAAGACAATCACGCTCTCGTGCGGCAAGCTCACGACGGGGGTGACCGTCAGGCCGTGGGGCGGCATCCTGATGCTGCGCAATCTAAGGAGCCCCGAAACGTACTTCCAGGCAGCGTTTCGCGTGCAGAGCCCGTGGGAGGTCGAGGCGGATGAGGGCCGCGTGAACATGAAGGAGCAGGCCTACATCTTCGATTTCGCTCTCGACCGTGCTGTGGGTATGATCTCGGACTACTCCACACGCCTATCCACGGGTGGCGAGAATCCGGAGCACATGGTGGGAGAGTTCATCAAGTTCCTGCCAGTGCTCGCCTATGACGGCTCGGCCATGCGTGAGGTCAATGCAGCAGAGATCCTCGATATGGCGATGGCGGGAACCACCGCGACGCTTCTCGCCCGGAGGTGGGAGAGCGCTCTGCTTGTAAACGTGGATAACGATACCCTGCGCAGGATCCTCGCCAATCAGAAGGCGCTTGACGCACTGATGGGCATCGAGGGCTTCCGCTCGCTCAACTCCGACATCGAGACCATCATCAACAAGAGTGAGGCTGTGAAGAAGGCCAAGCAGGAGAAGGACAAGCTGACGCCAAAGGAGAAGAAGGAGATCTCCGACGAGGAGAAGGAGTTCAAGACCAAGCGCAAGCAAATCCAGGAGAAACTGATCAAGTTCGCGACGCGCATCCCCGTCTTCATGTACCTCACCGACTATCGCGAGGCGTGCTTGAAGGACGTCATCACCCAACTTGAGCCAGCGCTCTTCAAGCGCGTGACCGGTTTGGAGGTTGGCGACTTCGAGCTGTTGGTGTCGCTGGGCGTGTTTAACGATGCGCTCATGAACGATGCCGTCTATAAGTTCCGACGCTACGAGGACTCCTCGCTCGTCTACACGGGCGTCAATCGGCATGAGGGGGAGAGCGTCGGCTTGTACGACACCTCAATCTCCGAGCAGGACTATCTCCACGAGAAGCAGCGGGAGACGGCGGCACTGCGGACGGCTGCCCCCGTCGAAGCGGAGGCTGGGGTTGGAACTGGGGCTCTTCCGGAGGGCGAGGGGTTGTCAGACGAGGAGCCTGCGGAGAAGAGCCGGCCTGAGGAGCCGACCGTCTCCCGCGCTGTCCTAGCAGACCTCAAGGTCGGGGATATGGTGTCGCACAAGGCACTTGGTGCGGGCCCCATCACCAAGCTCGACGAGAAGCACGTCTGGGCGGATTTGATGGGCAAGGAGCGGATGTTTGCCTTCCCCGCAGCCTTCTGGGATGGGTTCCTCCGACCTTTGGGGTGAGCTGATAGCCGTTTGCTATCATGGCGGCAGGAGGCCCCGCCATGAGCTTTGAGCAAATCAAAACCCTGGATTCGCTGCTCGCGCGCATTGATGGCGTGCAGGAGCAGGTCAACGCGCTCAAGGCTGCGCGGCCCGATGCCTATGCGCGTCTCATGGACTCGTGGGCAGTGGAGTCGACGTACAACTCGAACAACATCGAGGGCAGCACGCTCTCGCTGGGCGACACCGCCCTCGTCTACGATGGCGCGCCAGTCGACGCCCCCATCACCGACATCCGCCAGGCCGAGGGCGGATTCGCCGCCCTGCGCTTCCTGCAGCGCTCGCTGGAGGCGGGGGAGGGCCTCTCGGAGGAGCTCATCAAACGCGCTCACGAGCTCGCATTCGCCGAGGCGATCGACCCCTCGACGCGCGGCGCGTACCGCGAGGTCGAGGTCGAGATAACGGGGGCCACGTTCGCCCCCGCTCCTGCGGCCTACGTGGGAGAGCGCATTTCATCCCTGGTGAAGAGCACCAACAACTCCAAGCGCCATGCGGCAATCACCTCGGCGCTCTTCCACCTGGAATTCGAGAGCATCCACCCCTTCATCAACGCAAATGGCCGAACGGGGCGCCTCATCAGCAACTTCATCCTCATGAGGGCCGGCTTCGAGCCCATCAACATCCAGGCGGAGTCGCGGCAGCGCTACATCAACGCCATCCGCCGCTTCCAGGAGGAAGACGACCCGTTCCCCTTCGTCAGCTACTTCTGCGACAGCCTCGTGGATCGTCAGGAGCGCGTGCTCGCGCTGCTCGGGGATGGCACGACTGATGCCGGCAATCCTGCCGCCAGCGCCATCACCTCGTATCTGGACGATTGAGGGCTAGGCGAAGGGGGATTCACCTGGCCCGGGCCATACCCGCCCGCGCCTACAGCAGCTCGATGATCTCCAGGTCGAGTCCGCTGGCCTCGACGGCGTCACGATTGCCGAACACGCAGATTCCGCGTCCCTCGCTCACGTGCGCGAGCGCCTCGGCGCGCGAGCGGATCTCCTCGACGGTGGCGCCCAGCGCCTCGCCTCTCAGCTGCGTCCTCCAGCCCTTGGGCCTTCCCGTCATCCGCATGATGTCCTGCCTGCGTCCGGCCGCGCGCGGCTTGGTGGGGGAGTCGTACCCCGCCACCGTCGCGATGACGTAGCCCTCGTGCTCCTCGGGCGTCGGGTTCCACTTGGCAAGCCAGCTGGCCGCCCGCTCGAAGCGCTCGATCGTGGCGTCCACGCCCGGGTCGCGATACGACCAGAACTGCATCAGCGACCCCGGGGTGTACCTGAAGCCGCAGCCATAGGCGCCGCCCTTCACGCGGACCTCGTTCCAGAGGTAGTCGAACGAGAGCGCGCGCGTGGCCACCTGCCACACGCCGTCTGCCCGAGCCCCCAGCTCGCGACCGCTTGCACCCTCGCCCACGAACACCACGTTGGCGGGCGTCACGAAGGCCTCGTGCTTGAGCTCGGGCTCGCCCACCTCGAGCGTCCCGGCATGCCCGTGCGCCGGGAAGAGGCGCATCTCGCCTTCCATCTTGGCCAGGCGCGCCAGGTCGTCCTCGCTTCCGACGAAGCTCATCTCCACGTTGCCCTCGGCAAACACGCGGGAACGTATCGACTCCAGGCTCTCCAGCAGCGCGGGCCAGCCGGCGTCGAAGTCGTCGAGAACCTCGCAGAGCGCGCGGTAGTGCTCGATGCCGCTCATCTGGTCGGCGACCATCGCGGAGCGCGAGAAGTAGGTGCTCGTGCGTGCCAGCGCGTGGGTGTGGCCCGCGTTGATGAAGCCCTGCTCGATGGCAATCTTTCGCTGCTGGAGGATGTCGCGCACGCGCGCCGGGTCGTCCAGCTGCGTGGAAGCCCACACCTCAGCGGGCAGGCGCACGGCGTCGGCCGCCTTCTCGGAGAGCACGCTCACGCCCACCACCATGTGGGCGCGGGCATCATCCGCATCGTCGTGCATGGCGTAGGCCTCGTTGAAGAACGACAGGTTGCCCAGGCGCGACTCCACAAGCGTGTCCAGCTCGCGCGCGCTGTGCTCGACCGTTCCCAGCTTGCCCAGGAGTGAGCTCAGGATGGCCGCATGGGGGAGCTCCTCGAATGCGAGGCAGCTGAGGTCGAAGTAGTAGTGGATGTAGTCGATCCCGTGCGTGGGGATGAGGTGGCGCACGCAGGGCGCGGGGCCCTCAGCCTCGACGGTCTCGACCTCGGCCGGCGCCTCGCCGATGTCTGCGAGCGAGAGCTGGGGGAGGGTGGCGAGCGCCTCGGGCGAGTCGGGACGCTCCTGCTCCTCGCGGAGCTCGGCCACGTCCGCCTGGATGCGCGCGATGTCGGCCTCGTCCATCCCCGCGCGGATCTCGGCCAGCTCGGCCGCCTCTTCGGCGGCGTCGCCCTCCTCGACGGGGACGATGTCGACGCATGCCGTGTGGACGCTCTTGCACACCACGTCCTCGAGCAGCCGCTCGAAGTAGTCGCCCTCGAGGCCGGCGCGCATCTTTGCCAGCGCGTCCTCGTAGCGCAGGTAGCAGGCGGCATCCGCCTCGTCGTAGAGCCAGCCCGACATGGCCATGATGGAGTAGTACACGCCATCTGACGTGCCGCCGAAGTCCCCCTCGCGCATGTTGAACTCTGCCTGGGAGAGCGATGCCTCCAGCGCGTCGCGCTCGATGCCCTCCGCGGCAAGGCGTGCGCACTCGCCCTCGACGATGCCGCGCAGCTGCTCGGCCGCCCCCTCCTTGGCACCCTTCAGCTCGATGAGCAGGTAGGGCTGGAGCTGGCCGTCCATGAGGGCGTAGGAGACGTCGTTGGCGATGCCGGAATCCAGGAGCACGCGCTTGAGGGGCGCCTCGTTGGAGCCGAGCAGCGTGTCGAGCAGCACCTCGAGGGCCAGCAGGCGCTCGCGCTCATGCGAGGTGCCGCACACGTAGGCAAGGCCGCAGCAGGCGTTCTCGGGCGAGGTCGCCATCTCGTGGCGCACCAGCTCGGGGCGCACGGGCTCCTGCATGACGAGCGCGTTGGGCTCGCCGGCGTCGCGCACCGGCGCCTCGTCGAAGCGCTCGCCGATGAACGCGAGCTCGCGCTCGATGTCGAGGTCGCCGTAGAGGATGGTGAACGAGTTGTCGAGGCGGTAGTGGCGGCTGTGCGTGTCGAGGAAGCCCTCGTAGCTGAGCTGCGGGATGGAGCGCGGGTTGCCGCCACTCTCGCAGCTGTAGGCGTTGTCGGGGAAGAGGGCGCGGTGCAGCGTGTTGTAGAGCACGTCGTCCGGATCGGAGAGCGCGCCCTTCATCTCGTTGAAGACGACGCCGTTGTACGTGAGCCTGCCGTCGTCGTCCAGCTCGTAGTGCCAGCCTTCCTGCTCGAAGATGTGCGGCTTGGAGTAGATGGCGGGGTCGAACACCGCGTCCAGGTACACGCCCATGAGGTTCTCGAGGTCGGCCACGTTGGTGGACGCCACGGGGTACATCGTCTTGTCGGGGAAGGTCATCGCGTTCAAGAACGTCTGCATGGAGCTCTTGAGCAGGTTGACGAAGGGCTCCTTGACGGGGTAGCGACCGCTGCCGCAGAGCACGGAATGCTCGAGGATGTGGAAGACGCCGGTGTCATCTGCCGGCGGCGTCTTGAACGAGATGGCGAAGGAGCGGTCGGTGTCTGCGCAGGCCAGCCACATGAGGCGCGCGCCCGTGGCCTCGTGGCGCATGATGTAGGCGCGGCCGTCGAGTTCGGGGAGCGCCTCCGTGCGCTCGACGACGAATCCCTGATGCGTGGTCCCGGCCGACAGGCTCGGGTCTTCTGCGGCGAAATCCCTGGTTGCGGTGTCTGGCATGCGTGCCTCCATGACTTGGGTGTTGTGAGTGAGACTCTAACAGATGCCTATGGCGATGCCGTGCATGCCTGCCGCCCGGTATGACAAAGGGGACAGTCCCCTTTGTCATGACAAAAGGGACAGGTATGCAGCGGAGGCGTCTTCGCGTCGGGGGCTAGGCGCGCAGGAAGGCGAAGTAGGCGATGACGGCGATGCCGAGGATGATGCGATACCAGCCGAAGATCCGGAAGTCGTGCTTGCGCACGAAGCCCATGAGCAGGCGGATGATGATGAGCGAGGTGATGAAGGCGCTCAGGCAGCCGACGGCCAGGATGAGGCCCTCGTCGCCAGTGAGGGTGGCACCCTCGAGGAAGTACTTGGCGAGGCGCAGTGCCGAGGCGCCGAACATCACCGGGATGGCGAGGAAGAACGTGAACTCGGCGGCGACCGGTCGCGAGCATCCCAGCAGCAGGCCGCCGATGATGGTTGAGCCGGAGCGGGAGGTGCCCGGCACGAGCGAGAGCACCTGGAACATGCCGATGCCCAGCGCGGTGCCCCAGCCAAGCTGGTCGATGTCGCGGGTCGTGGCGAGCGCATCTGCGCCAGACGTCCCCTCCGTGTCCGTCCCTGCGAAATGGCGACCCGCGGCGGGGGCCGCCTCGAGGGCCCGCCGGTTGCGCCAGGTCTCGAGCACGATGAAGATGACGCCATAGGCGATGAGTGCGCCCGCGATGATGAGGGGGCTGCCCAGGTGCTCGTCCATCCAGTCGTCGAGCGGGATGCCGATGACGGATGCGGGGATGCAGGCCAGGATCACCTTGCCCCAAAGCGCCCAGGTGGAGCGCCTCTCGTCGGCGTCCTTCGAGGGGGAGAAGGGGTTGAGCTTGCCGAAGAACATGAGGCAGACGGCAAGGATGGCGCCCAGCTGGATGACGACGAGGAACATCTTCCAGAAGCTGTCGCTGACGTCGAGCTTGACGAATTCGTCCAGCAGCAGCATGTGTCCCGTCGACGAGATGGGCAGCCACTCAGTAATGCCCTCTACCAGGCCAAACACTGCAGATTTTATGAGCTCGTCGTGAAGTGCCACGTGTGTCTCCCCATGCGTGCGGTTTCCTGCAAACGGCAACATACGATGATACACGAGCCTTATCGGCCCCTGCCGCTCGGCAGATTTCCCCATGGTCTGCATATTCCCAGGAAAACGGCCGCAAATAACGCGAATCCGCAGTGTGTTGGCTTGGTGGAAGGTTGGAAGGTTGCGGCCAGGTAGGCTACCCTTAACCGTTGTATGTCGCCGGCTCTTCGCGGAGGCATGCGCTGGCAACCAGAACGGAGGGTCCGCACTTGCGTACCAAGAGTTCGAACATCATCGCGTCGCTCGCGCTTGCGCTCGCCATGACGCTGGCGCTCGCGCTTGGCTTCGCGACGCCGGCTTTGGCTGACGAGTCGATGGAGGAGCTGCAGTCGCGCGTCGAGCAGTCGTCCACCGACTACAACAACGCCCTCGAGCAGGTCGAGAGGCTCGAGGCCGACATGCAGGCGCAGCAGGGCAAGATCGACGAGATCGAGGCGACGCTTCCCGGGAAGCGCGACGAGGCGGCCGGTGCCATTCGCAGCCTCTACAAGCTCCAGCAGAGCGCACCCGGCCTCATGGGCCTCATCCTCTCGTCCGATGACTTCAACGAGTTCATCGCCCTCGTGCAGTACTTCGACATCATCCAGAGCAAGCAGATTAGCTCGGTGAACGAGCTCGTCGACATGCAGCGCGAGCTCGAGTCCGCCCAGGACCAGCTCGCCCTCGACAAGGCCGCCGCCGACGATCAGCTCGCCGCCGCCGAGACCGCGCTCGCCGAGGCCCAGGCCGCCCGCGCCGAGGCACAGGCCCGCGCAGCCGAGGAGGCCGCGCGCCAGGCCGCAGCGGCCCAGGCTGCCATCGAGGCGGCGCAGCGCGCCCAGGAGGAGGCTGCTGCCAAGGCCCAGGAGCAGGAGCAGGAGGCATCCTCCTCGCAGGAGAGCTCGTCCAGTGAGGGCGAGTCGTCCTCCGACGGTGGCGCCGTCTTCCCCAACAGCTCTGGCGGCGAGGCCGAGGTCGAGGTTCCCGACAATCCCATCCCCGAGCCTGCCGACATGGCCACCGACGACCGCTCGCAGTTCGTCGCCAAGTGGCAGCCGCGTATCGACGCCTACCTGGCCGGCTCGCCGCTCGGCGGCTATGGCCGCGTCTTCGCGGAGGCCGCCTGGGATTACGGCGTCGACCCGCGCGTCTCGCCCGCCATCTCGTGCATCGAGAGCGGCAAGGGCGCCATCTGCTTCCGCCCGCACAACGCCTGGGGCTGGGGCAGCGTGAGCTGGGGTAGCTGGGATTCGGCCATCCGCGGCCACGTGGCCGGCTTCGCCTCCATCTACGGGTACACGCTCACGCCCTCGGGTGCCGAGATGTACTGCCCGGGCACTGGCGGACTGTACTACTCGTCGGTCATCTCGCAGATGAGCTGCATCTAGCAGCAGGCTGCAGAAGCAAGCTTCGAAGGCACCTCGCATGACGCGGGTGCCTTCTTTTGGGCGGGGCTTCCGTCAGCCGAGGAGTGTCCCCAACTGTCACGCGCCCCCATGCGAGCCTTCACAATTTCCTACCGGTTACGTAGTGATTATCCGGGCCGAGAAAGGGGCATGATTGAAGTGCACGATTCCCAAAGAGGAAGGTTCTCATCATGAAGTCTCTCAACGACGTCATGCTCAACAGGCGCAACTTCGTCGCGCTCGGACTTGGCAGCATCGCCGCAGGCCTCGCGGGCTGCGCGGGCGGCGCATCCGATTCGGCTGACGCTCCCGCCGCAGATGATGCCGCGGCCGACGACGCCACGGCCGACCAGGCCAGCTCCGAGATCGACGCCGACGCCTTCGACAAGCTCGTCATGAGCGGCCCCATTGCCGAGGCTGCCGACATCGAGGCCAGCGAGTGGGCCAAGAAGGTCCAGGCCGCCGGCGTCCTGCGCGTGGGCGGCGTCGAGACCTCGACGCTCTTCTCGCAGCTCAACGAGGTCGACGGCAAGCACCGCGGCTTCGACGCGGGCCTCTTCCAGCTGCTCGCCACCTACCTGTTCGACGACGCCTCAAACTACGAGCTCACCCTCGTGCAGTCGTCCACCCGCGAGTCGGTCCTGCAGAACGACACGGTGGACGCCGTCTTCGCCACCTACACCATCAACGACGAGCGCAAGAAGGTTATTTCCTTCGCTGGCCCGTACTATGTTGGTCACCAGGGCATCCTGGTTAAGGCGGACAACACGGACATCAACGCCGTTGGCGATCTGGCTGGCAAGATCGT
>CACZNT010000039.1 GCA_902782635.1 uncultured Coriobacteriaceae bacterium | reverse complement strand
TGCGCGCGATCTCCTCCTCGGAGTCGTTGAAGCCCGGCACAACGAGCGTGGTGACCTCCAGGTGGCAGGCCTTCTCGGAGGCGAGGATCTCGATGGTGGATTTCGCCTGCTCGAAGCTGCCACCAAGCATGCGATAGCCGTCTGCCGAGAAGCACTTGAGGTCGATGTTGGCCGCGTCGATGAGCGGGGCCAGCGCCGCGACGACATCGGGCGAGACGCATCCGGCGGAGACGAGGACGTTCCGAAGGCCGCGCTCGCGCACGAGCTCGGCGCAATCGCGCACGTACTCCCAGCATACGAGCGGCTCGTTGTAGGTGTAAGCGACGCCTATCATGCGCGGGTCACGCTCGTGGGCCTGGATCGCGAGGGCGACGAGCTCCCCGGGCGCGATCTCGCGCCAGCCCACCTCGTCCTCCCCCGCCTGCGAGATCTCCGCGTTCTGGCACCAGGGGCAGCGCAGGTTGCAGCCATAGCCCCCGGCTGAGAGCACGCTCGTGCCGGGCATCCACCGCGCGATGGGCTTCTTCTCGATGGGGTCGATGGCAAGCGAGGTCACCCGCCCGTAGCCCACGGGGACGATGCGGCCACCGACGTTTGCCCGCGCCCGGCACGCGCCTGTGGCCCCGGGCGCGAGCGTGCACCCGCGGAAGCAGCACGTGCAGCTTTGCGAGGCATCGGCCGTCACAGGTACCTCGAAACCTCGAAGCGCTCCAGGCGGACGTCATCGGAGATGAGGCTGATCCCGCCCTTGCGCGCCGCAATCTCGAGCTGCTCCTCGACGGTATCGACGCCGTCGAGGTCGGGCAGGAGCAGGCCGCGCCTGCCATCAGGCGTGCTCACGATGACGCCGTAGCGCGCAGGATCGAGCTCGTCGGGCGAGGCGATGGGCTCGGGCTCGCCGAGCACGTCCACGTCGTAGACGAGCTCATCCAGCTCGTCCTTCGTGACGGGGTCGAAGCGGGGATCGCCCGTTCCCGCGGATATCGCGTTGGCGCAAATCTCCTGCGCGAGGCTCTCCTGCGTTGGCGCGATGGTGCCGATGCAGCCGCGCAGCTGGCCGTCGATCTTGAGCGAGACGAAGCAGCCCGCCCGCGTGTCGCGCAGCTCGGCGGCAAGGCCTTCGCCGGGCGTGATGCGGCGGCCCTCGCGCACATAGGCCTCGAGCGATTGCCGCGCCAGGCGCACATGCGCGCTCTCGGCGGCGCGTCCTGCCGCGAGCCGTTCCGCACGCTCCCGCTCCCACTGGGGCAGGAGCCTGCGCGACTCATCCGACCCCTCCTCGCCCGCAGGCTCGAAGGCAGCCACGCCATAGCCCACCCCAAAGGGTCCCTCGTAGGAGAGCAGCTCCGCGCGAATCGGCGTGCCGTCGAGCGCGCCTGCCATCATCTGGAAGCTCCTGAGCCCGCACTCCGCCGCACGCTCGGCAAGCGAGCAATCCATGAGAAGCACGTCGAGCAGGTCGCCCGATGCGAAGGCCTGGCATATGCGCTCGTCAAAGATGGGCCCCTCGGGGGCGAAGCCATATGGCCCGTCCTCAGTGAGCTTGTGCGAGAGGTCGCCCGAGGCGATGTAGACGATGCGCCTGCCCAGCTCGTCGGCTGCGCGCTGGATCGCCTGGCCCACGCGGTAGTGCTCGCCCGCATTGAAGCCGGAGAGCCCGATGCGCACCAGCTTGAAATCGGCGAGCTCGCGCTGCACGAAGTGGATGGGGATCATCGTGGCGTGGTCGAGCTCGGGCTCGCGCTCGTAGCCCGTGCCGCAGGCCAGGCCCTCACGGGCGCAGATGCCCTCCACCGCGAGCGCGAGCTCCTCGTCGTATGCCACCTCGTAGGATGCCGAGCGCGCCCCATATGCCGCGAAGCTGCCGCGCGCCGATGGGCCCGGCGAGATGTGGAAGTAGTCGCGGTAGAGCGTGGCATGGGGCGAGGAGATGACGATGGTGTCCGGGGCGAGCTCGGCGATACGCCGGGCCACCTCGCAAAACGCGTCCACCGTGTCCTGAATCCCGCGCTCCCTGCCCCTTCCCACCTCGGGGATGATGAGCGGCGGATGCGGGACGGCGTAGGCGGCAAGCACGGGCATGTCGGACCCCCTGTCAAACGATCCACATCAGCGGTGCCAGCTCAATCATGCGCCAAGCGCGCGGCTCCAGGAGCCGCATCCGCAGCCTAGTAGCGCGAGATGTCGGTGAGCGCGAAGCGCGGGATGCGCCGCAGCGCCACGAGCATCATGACGATGGCGAAGGCCGCCGAGAGCCCCGCGCCCAGCAGGCACGCGGTGAGGTTCGGGTCCTTCATGAACGAGCAGCTCTGCCACTCGCACGCCTTCACCGTCTCGACGCCCATCACGATGCCCAGGATGACGCCGAGGATGATCCCCAAGATGGTCATCACGATGGCATCGCGGTAGATGTAGCCCTTGGCATCCCGCGTCGAATAGCCGTTGATTATGAGGACGATGAGCTCGCGCTTCTTCTCGTCGATGAACATGTAGTCGAGGTTGAGCAGGACGATGAGGGCCATGACCGCCGCGAGGCCAATGTAGATGATGACGACCGTCGTGGTGATGCCCTTGAACAGAGCGATGATCTCCTCGACGTCACCCACCTCGTCCTTGATGTGGCTGAAGCCGTCGACGTCCCTGATCGCCTCGCCGAGGGCCTGGGCATTCTTCCCCTCGGGATTGCTCGCGTAGAAGGCGTTGGGTACGAGTTCGCGATCGAATGCGCGACGGTAGAAGTCGGGGCTCATGACGATGGTGTTGTAGGGGACGAAGTACTCGAAGAAGCCGGAGACGGTGAGGTTGTAGCGCTCGCCCGTCACCGTGCAGATGGAGATGACGTCGCCAACCTGTATTCCGCGGTGATCGAAGAAGGAGCGCGAGACCCAGACGCCGTCGACGGGCGCGGTTCCCTTGGACGGAACGGCGTTCAGGTGGAAGAGCCTGCTGAACGAGGCCTCGTCCTCGGGCACGATGACCGTCGCGAAGGCGGGTTCCGAATCGTCCTCGAGCAGGAACATCGACTCGAGGACTGTGGTGTGCTCGGCGCCGAAGTCGTCGATCGCGGCCTCCACGCGCTCCCGAGCGCCCTCCACGCCCGCATCGAAGCGCACGGTGGAGTCGAACTCGTAGACGCGCCCGAAGTGCCCGCTCAGGCTCCTCGCGATGTTGAGGTCAAGCGTTGCGGCGGTGACGATGAGGGCCGTGCAGCCGGCCACGCCGATGACCGTGGCGAATACCCTGCGCGGGTCGTTGACGCAGTTGTTGATCACCGTCTGGGTGAGCAGCGGGAGCCTGCGCCAGATGGGCCATCGCTCGTAGAAGCGCGTCGTGGCGCTCGCCGTCTCCTCGCCCGCGAGCAGCTCTATCGCGCTGCGCTTGAGGATGGAGCGGCAGGCGAGCCAGGTGATGAGCAGCAGCAGGCCCATCTCCACCGCGAAGATGAAGGCGACGTCGGGAAGCGAGACGGACGGGCTCACCAGGTCGAGGACGAAGCTCTGGGCGAGGCCCGGATAGAGAATGCCCTCGACGACGTATATTGCCGTGAAGATGCCGAGCACGGTGCCGATGAGTACGGCAATCGCGGTGTATGCGAGGTAGCTGCCCGTTATCTCGCCCGGCCTGAAGCCAAGCGCCTTCTTGGTGCCAATCGCCCTCACGTGGTCATGCACGATGCGCGATATCGCCGAATAGCACACGAGCAGTCCCACCACCACGAACAGCGAGGCCATCACCACGCGGAGGTTGCGCGTGAGGCGGGCGATGTTGTCGAGGGAGATGACGCCCGAGCTGGTTCTGCGCGACGAGACGATCCAGCTCATGAAGGCCATCGAATCGACTTGGCTGCGGGCCTCGGCGAGCTTCTCCTTGCCGGCCTCGAGCTCGGCTGCCTTCTCCTCGACGGTCTTCTTGCCCTCCTCGAGCTCCTTGGTCTTCTCGTCGATGGTCGCCTGGCCCTCGGCAGCCTTATGGCGGCCGCTCTCGAGCTGGGATGCCGCGGCGGCGAGGCGGCTCTCGAAGGACGAGCGCGCGGATTCGAGGCGCGACCACCCGCTGTCGAGCTGCGACTTGAGGGCATCCGCCTCGCCCTTCACGCGCGCGAGGTCGGCCTCGGCATCGGCGAGCATCGTGGCGGCGCCCGAGGCATAGGCCGCGTACTCCGCGAGGCGATCCTGGGCATTAGGAATCCAGCCATCGACATCGTCGGCATCTATCTGCGGAAACTCCATCAGGGCCGGGTATCGCTCGGCGATGGCCGGGAAGTAGCGCTTGGCGGCGTTCTGGAATGCCGCGGCGGCGGCGTTGACGACGTCGACGGCCTGCTTGCGCCTCTCGGCGTACTCCTCCTGGGTGATGACGCCTCCCGTGAGCTCGATGTCGAGCTCGGCGAAATAGGCGACCTGCTCGTTCACCACCTTGGAGAGGGTCGTGACCTCGTCGCTCACAGACTCGACCTGCGCGCGGATGCCCGCGACCCTGTCCTGGTTCTTCACGAGCTCGGCATTTGCCACGTCATAGGCGGATTGGAGCTTCGAGAGGCTCGCCTCCATCGCGTCGATGATCTCCTGGCCCTGCGAACGAATCTGGTCGTAGGAGGCCTGGCCGCTCTCGAGCTGGGCGAGAGCCGCGTCAACCTGCGCCTGCCCCTGTATGAGGGCGATCTCACCATCGGCCATCTGCTGGTTGGCATCGGCGAGGATCTGCTCGCCGGAGTCGATCTGCGCCTGCGCGTCATCGATCTTCGCCTGCGCCTCGTCGTGGAGCTCGTCGTAGCGGGCGCGGGCGAACGGCTCGCCCACGGCGACGATCGCCTCCTCGACCTCCTTGGAAACCCTCTGGTACTCCTCGGAGAACGTAGGCAGGCCATCGAGGCTCGAGACGCGCACGAGCGCCTTGGGGTAGGCCCCGCGGAATGCGTCCGCATCGAAGGAATCCAAGGACACGATGGTAAACGTCTCGGCGGCGAGGCCATCTGGGGTGATGCCGATCGTCCCGCCGATCTTGGAGATGAAGCTGGGGTTCGTCACGAGGCCGACGACCTCGAAGGTCGAGGTCGTGAGGTAGGTCATACCATCAGAATCGGCCTCGTCGGTCGCATTGCGCACGAGCTCGAATGTGTCGCCCACCTTGATGTCGTGGGTCTTCGCATAGCCCACGCCGATGCCGATCTCGCCCTTGCGCTCGGGCAGCCTGCCCTCCACCGCGCGGGTGATGTCGATGCCATCCGTGAGCTCGTTCACCGAAATCGGGTGCCCGAAGCCGTCCATCAGCTGCCGCTCATACGAGACGAGCTGCGGCACGACCTCCGTGACGCCATCGATGCCCGCGATGGCGTCGAGCGCCTCCCGGGTGATGCCATATGGGTAGGCGACCTCGAAGTTGTGGAAGGAATCCGCGTCGAAGACCCTGTCTGCCGAGCGCGAGAGTGATTCGGCAGACCCCTGGATGCCCAGGAATACGCCCACTCCCAACGTTACGAACATGATGATGGAGAAGAACGAGACGAAGCTGTTCTTGATGTTTGCGAAGAGCTCAGAGAGCCGTGCCCCCGACATGCGTCATCACTACCAGACGAGCTCGGAGGCGCTCACTGGATGGCGGTTGACGGTGACCTCGTGGAGCTTTCCCCCGCGCAGCCTCACCACGCGGTTCGCCATGCGCGAGATCTCCTCGTTGTGGGTGACCATGATCATGGTGGTTCCGGCGGCTATGGCCTTCTCGAGCGTTGTGAGCACCTCGATGGAGGTGGTGTAGTCGAGGGCTGCCGTGGGCTCGTCGGCGAGGATGATCTTGGGGCGCTTGATGAGGGCGCGGGCGATGGAGATGCGCTGCTGCTGGCCGCCGGAGAGGCGCGACGGATAGCTCTTCGCGCGCGATGCCAGGCCAACGCTCTCGAGGGCCTCCTCGACGGGCATGGGATCGTCCACCAGGTCGGCGATGAGCGCAAGGTTCTGGCTCGCGTTGAGATTGGGCATGAGGTTGTAGCTCTGGAAGATGAAGCCAATGTTTCTGCGCCTGAACTCGGTGAGGGTCTTCGCGTCGGCATTGGAGAGGTCCTGGCCCAGGCAGCGGAACTCGCCCGAGGTCGCCTTGTCCATGCCGCCGATGATGTTGAGCAGCGTCGACTTGCCGCAGCCCGACTCGCCCAGGAGCACGAGGAACTCGCCCTCGTAGACGTCGAGGTTGATGCCGCGCAGAATCTTGGAGATGGAGTCGCCGTTCTGGAACTCGCGCGTGATGCCGCGCAGCTCCATGATGGTGGGGCCATGCTCCCAGGCGCTGAACCTGCCCTCGTTCTCGTCGAGGGCGCGCGCCACGGTCATGCTCATGATCTCGATGATGTCGGCGTCGTCCTCGGTGAAGCGTGCGTCCTCGCCCTTGTTGACCACCTGGATGACGCCGAAGTTCTCGTGGATGCTCGAGAACGGCGTGCACACGGCCGAGCGCACCTCGAGACCCTCGAAATCCGCCTGGGTGACGGGATCCGGGTCGTTTTCGAACCACAGCGAGCGGATGGCCTTCTGGTCTTGGTAGGAGCGGCCCACGGCGCCTTCGCCCACCGCATGGGATGTGGCGGTGAGGTCGTTGGGGCCTATCCAGAAGACGGGATGCAGGAGCTGGTCGCCCTTTGCGTCGAAGTACCAGATGACGGCATAATCCGCCGAGAGCTTCTCCTGGATGACCTTGAGGCTCGACCTGAGGGCATCGTCCATCGAAGATGCCTTGGAGATGGCGCTCTGGATGTCGCCGAGCGTCTGGAATGTTGCAAGTGCCGTTTGGTCCATTGCCCACCTCGAATTGCTCGCGGCTTTCCCCTGCAATGATACTCCCTGAGCTGGGGAGCGCCCCGCACGCAAGTGACATCGAATCGTTATACTCTAGTTGTTACACTGTTTAACCATAGACGGCGATGCTCAGGGAGGGAACATGGCGGCAACGGCATTGGTGGCAGCTCGCGTGGAGCCCGAGGTCAAGCAGCGGGCCAAGGAGGTGCTCGATCGCAGGGGCATCACCGAATCACAGCTCATCCGCAGCGTGTTCGAATACGTCATCGAGACGGGCGACGTTCCTGTGTTCACGTTCTCCGATGCCTACGAGATCGACCTCGAGACCGGCGAGCGCATCCCGCGCAGGGACAAGTTCCAGCGCCTGCTCGACTGGGTCCGTACCGGCCCCCTCTCGCAGTACGACTGGACGGGCATTACCGATGAGCAGCTTGAAGAGGATTACCAGGCGGCGATGGACGAGAAGTATGGGATGGGGGGCAAAGATGAGTAGGATCCTCCTCGACACGAATGCGCTTCTCGAACTATTCGTCGTTCGCGATACGCCAACGCATGCTGCCATGGAGCAGATTCTGTCCCTGTGTCGCGAAGGCAAAGACGAGCTTCTCGTGACGTCCCTTACGCTCAAAGACGCTTCGTACCTCTTTGAGAATGGTGCGAGCTTCAAGCGTGTCGCACCAGATCGGCAGTTTCGCTCCGAGCAGGCGCGCCGGATTCGAGAGCTTGCCTTTGCCACCTGCACCATCTGCGGCATAGACGAGGACATAGCCCGCAAGGCGCACCAGAACCTCTCCGAGCCCGACTACGACGATGCCCTGGTGGCAGAGTGCGCCCTCGCCTACGATGCCGAGGTCATCATCTCGAGCGACAAGGAGGCCTTCGAGCGCTCAATCGTCCCCAAGGCCTCCCCGCAGCGCTACGCGAAGCTCATGGCGAAGCGCGAACAGGCGCAGGACTAGCCGCACGTCCCAGGGCATGGATGCGCCTTTCGCCTGAGTCCGCCCTGCGCTCGCTCGCCATCGCGAAACCGGCGTCATCCCGCGGTGCTACCCTAGTCTTGGGAATCAGATGAAGGGAGCGCCATGCCCATGACGCAAGACGAGCGCACGCAGGCCCTCGAGCGCCTGCTGCCATTTTGGGACATCCTCGACGAGGCCGATCGCGCCCTCATCGTCGCCAACGCCCAGGAGGCACGCTATGCAGCCGGAGAGCAGGTGCGCGGCCAGGCTGCCGAGTGCCTGGGCGGCTTTGTCGTGCTCGAGGGCATGGTGCGCGCCTACCTGGTGAGCGACGAGGGCAAGGAGCTCACCATCTCGCGCCTGCGGCCGGATGAGCCCTGCATGCTGGGGGCATCGTGCGTGCTGCACTCGATAGCGTTCGACGTGCTCATGGAGGCCGAGCAGGACACGCGCTGCCTGCTCATCTCCCCTGCTGCGCTGGAGAAGGTGTTCGAGCACAACCTCGCCGCCGAGAACTGGTCGCTCAACGCGCTCGTCGACCGCCTGTCCGACATCATGTGGAACATGCAGCAGGTGCTCTTCACCAGCTTCGACAAGCGCCTGGCGGCCTTCCTCTACGAGGAGTCGGTGCGCACGGGCTCCGACGCCATCAAGCTCACGCAGGAGCAGATCGCCAAGCACCTGGGAAGCGCCCGCGAGGTAGTCTCCCGCATGCTGGGATACTTCGCAGGCGAGGGGGTCGTAAAGGCCGGTCGCGGCCAAGTGCAGATACTCGACCGCGACCGCCTGAGAAAGATGGCTGTGTAGGACCCCGAGGTACGGGGTTTGCGCTCTAGCCCTCCACGAAGGCCTTGAGCTGCTCGGGGTTCATGAGGCCGCTCACGCGACGCTGGACTTCGCCCGCGTTCATCACGACGGCCGTAGGTATTGACACGACGCCAAAGGCCTGTGCGAGCGCCGGCTGCTCGTCTACGTTCACCTTGCCCACCTTGACCGAATCGTTGGCCTCGGCATAGGCATCGACCACCGGGCCAAAGGAGCGGCAGGGGCCGCACCACGTTGCCCAGAAATCGAGCAGGACGGGCTTGTCAGACTTGACGACCTCGGCCTCAAAGTTGTCTGCGGTGATGTTGAGCACTGCCATGGGTATCACGTTCCTCTCGTCGTGGGCTTGCGCCCTCGTTTCGTCGTGAGAAAAGATACCCCCGCCATCATGCGCCCAACCGTGACCTCGTCACGTGACGCTGCGCAAGCAGTGGTTGTTCGAGGCCGCATAGGCAAATGAGTCAGTTGGCTACGTCCCTACTGACTCATTCTTGGCGAGTTATGTCTTCGAGCCGAAGAATGAGTCAGTAGGGACGTAGCCAACTGACTCATTTTTATAAAGCAGCAAAAGCTACAGGTGGAAGAGCTGCTTGAGCTTCTCGTACTTGCCCAGCACCAGCATGCTCTCGGATGAGCGCAGCACCGTATCGGACGAAACGTCCATGTTGAGGTCCTCGTGCTCCACGCCGAGGATGTTGATGCCATACTCGCTCCGGACGTTCATCTCCCCTATCGTCGAGCCGTCCCAATCGGAAGGCACGCGCACCTTGAGGATGGCGTAGTCGCCGGCGAGCTCGATGTAGTCGGAGATGTTGTCGGCCGAGTAGCGGATGGCGGTCCAGCGGCCGAGCTGGCGCTCGGGGAACACCACCGAGTCGGCGCCACAGCGCAGGAGGAGCTTCTCCTGCGACTCGCTCGTCGCGCGGGCGATGACGTGCTTGGCGCCGAGATCCTTGAGCAGAAGCGACGTCTCGAGCGAGCTCATGAAGTCGTCGCCGATGGCCACGATGCACAGGTCGAACTCGTCGACCCCGAGCTCGGACATGAAGGCCTCGTTCGTGGAATCGCCGATCTCGGCAACCTCGACATACGGGAGCACCTGGGCGATCTTGCCCTCATGGCGATCGATTGCCAGCACCTCGTGACCGAGCTGCTCGAGGGTCTTGATCGTGTAGCGCCCGAACCTGCCTGCCCCCACCACGAGCACGGTCTTCATGCTGCCTCCTAGCCTACGGCCATCCGCTCGCTCGGATGCTTGCCGATGTTGCTCGCCATCGAAGATGACATGGCGTAGGCGAGGGTGAGCCCGCCCACTCGACCAAAGTACATGAATGAGATGAGCATGAGCTTGACGGGAACGCTGAGCGAGGGCGTAATTCCGGTGCTGAGCCCCACCGTGGCGAGCGCGCTCGCAGATTCGAACATCGCGTTGACGAGGGGCACGCCGTCATACGTGCTCATGAAGACGGTGCCGACGAAGAGAACCCCGATGTAGATGACGAAGATGGCGAAGGCGCTGCGCACGACGTCGGGCTCGATCCGCCTGTCGAAGGCGACCGTCTCCTTGCGCCTGCGCAAGACGTTGGCCGTGGCGATGGCGATGACCGCTATCGTGGTCACCTTCATGCCGCCTGCCGTGGAGCCAGACGAGCCGCCCACGAGCATGAGCATGATGGTGAGCAGCCGGCCGCTCTCGCTCATGAGCCCGTAGTCGATGGTGGAGAAGCCCGCGGTCCTCGGCGTCACCGAGCAAAACCACGAGGAGAGGACGCGCTCCCCGAAGGGCATCCCGCTGAACTCCACCAGGAAGAGATAGGTGTACGAGGTGGCCAGGAGCAGCACGACGAAGGCGAGGACGACCTTGGTCTGAAGGCGGTACTTGCGCACGCGAAGCCCGTAGGTGCGCAGGTCATCCCAGGTGAGAAAGCCGATGCCGCCGACGATGATGAGGAGGCTCGTGATGATGAGCACCGGAGCGTCGCTGCGATAGGCGGCAAGCGAGGCGAACTCGAGCTGGCGCGGGAGCACGTCGATGCCGGCATTGCAGAAGGCCGAGATGGAGTGGAATATCGCCGCCCCCACCCCGCGGTAGACGCCGAAATCGCGCACGAACGAGGGCATGAGCGCGAGCGCTCCCAGGGCCTCGCAGGCGATCGTCACGCCGATGATGAAGCGGGCGAGGCTGTAGATGCCGCCGATGTGCGGCGCCGAGGTGGCCTCCTTGTAGAGGTTGCGCCTGCCGATGCTCGAGCCGCGATTGGCGAGGAAGCTGAGGAACATGACGCTCGTGAGCACGCCGAGGCCGCCCAGCTGGATGAGGATGAGGATCACCGACTTGCCGAAGGGCGACCAATACGATGCCGTGTTCTGCACGACGAGGCCCGTCACGCAGACCGAGGAGGTGGCGGTGAAGAGCGCGTCCAGCGGATTCGCGGGCTTGCCGCTCACCGTTGCGATGGGCAGCATCAGCAGGAACGTCCCCAGGGCGATGAGGCCGGCAAACACGGCCAGCACCGTGCGCGAGCTCGAGCCGGCGCGCCGGCGGCTCCTGGGCCTATCCTGTTGCTCGCTGAGGGGGCTCATGGCTAGGCGAGCTCTGCCAGCTGGGCCTTTATCTGGGCAATTGCCGTCTTGGCCTCCTCGGCCTGGGCACGCTTCTTCTCGATGACCTCGGGCGCCGCCTTGGCGATGAAGCCCTCGTTGGAGAGCGTCCGCTCGACGCCCGCGAGGTCCTTCTCGGCCTTGGCGAGCTCGCCTTCCAGGCGCTTGGCCTCGGCCGCGAGGTCCACCATGCCGCCCAGGTCCACGTAGATCTCGAGTCCGCCGTCGATGACGGAGACCGAGCCCTGCGGCTTGGCGATGCCCTCGCCCGCCTCGAAGCCGCTCACGCGGCCCACGCCCGCGATGAAGCTTGCCTGCCGCTCGAGCGTGCGTGCGTCCTCGTTAGATCCGCGGACGGCCACAGCGAGCTCTGCCTTGGGCGAGAGACGATAGCGGGCGCGCGTGGAGCGCACGGCGCCGATGACGCGACGGGCGAGCTCGAAGTCGTGCTCGGCCCCATCGTCGACGAAGGCCGCAAGTCCTTCCGGCTCGGGCCAGGAGCTCGTCATGAGGAAGTCCTGGTCGCAGGCGTCCAGGCCGCTCGCCGGAAGCATCTGCCAGACGCTCTCGGTGACGAAGGGCATCACCGGGTGCAGCATGCGCATGCTGGCGTCGAGCACGTACACGAGGTTGCGCTGCACCTGCAGGCGCTCCTCGGGCGTGCCGTCCAGGAGGCGACCCTTGCAGAGCTCGATGTACCAATCGCAGACCTCGTTCCAGAAGAAGGCCTGGATGCCGCGGGCGTAGTCGCCAAACTCATAGCGCTCGAGCTGCTGGGTGACGCTTGCCGCCGTCCTGGCGAGACGCGAGAGCATCCACGCGTCCTCCGGGGTGTCGGCGCGCGCGGGCCCCGGCTCGTAGCCCTCGAGGTTCATCTGCACGAAGCGGCTCGCGTTCCAGATCTTGGTGACGAAGGAGCGCGCCGCATCAGTGCGCGGGCTATCGATGAGCTCGTGCGTCTTCTTGTCGATGTTGGCGTCGAAGCGCACGTCCTGGTTCCCCGTCACGAGCGTGAGCAGGCCGAAGCGCATGGCGTCGGCGCCATACTTCGCCATGAGGTCCAGCGGGTCGACGCCGTTGCCCTTGCTCTTGGACATGCGGCTGCCGTCCTTCGCGAGGATCGTGGCATAGATGTAGACGTCCTCGAAGGGCACCTCTTCGCAGAAGTAGAGCGAGCTCATGATCATGCGTGCCACCCAGAGCGCGATGATGTCGCGCGCGGTGACGAGCACCTTCGTGGGATGGTGGCCCTCCATGAGCTCGGGGTGGTCGGGCCAGCCCTGCGTGGCGAAGGTCCACAGCTGGCTGGAGAACCAGGTGTCGAGCACGTCCTCGTCCTGGTGCACATGCTTGCTGCCGCACTTGGGGCACACGTCGGCGTCCTCCATGAGAGCGTCCTCCCAGCCGCAGTCCTCGCAGTAGAACACGGGGATGC